>CANJWF010000001.1 GCA_947478315.1 Sphingobacteriaceae bacterium
ACTTACAGAATTGTACCAACATCAGAAACACAATTACGCAATTCCGAATCTCCGATTACTCCAAAGTAACGGTGTATATCAAATATTACGGGAGTTGGATCCTGAAATAGAACGATTAACTATTGAAAAAGATATTCACGGTAAGCCATTTTTCAAAGAAGCAACATGGCATTTTTCAGTAAGCCATTCAGGTAATTTATTAACCGCAATATTATCAAAAAACCGACCCGTAGGAGTCGATATTCAACAACTAGACCATAAAGTACTGCGAGTAGCACCCAAATTTTTAACTCCCGATGAAATAAATTTCATAAACCCTACACTCAATTTACTACAAACTACTACATGTTGGTGTGCTAAAGAAGCCATTTTTAAACTATATGGGAAACACGACATATCATTAAAAAAAAACATTCACTTGCAACCTTTCATATTTTGCGAACAAGGAGGTTCTTTCGATGCAACCTTGTGCACCCAAACCGAATTACAACCCATTAGAATTAAATACGAGATGTTAGGTAACTACGTATTAGCATACACAACACATACAAAAAATCTTTAAAAATTAGATTGTAACTTAATTTTCAGAGCACTCGAGGAGAAGGTACCTGTCCTGAAAAATTGAACTAAGATATTCAATATATCCATTGAAAAACAACCTACGAAGCACGCATGAATACCATTGAGGAACAAACACTAATGAAAAATTAACAGATGAAAAATAAAAAAGTTGTATTTGAAGACTGGGGTCTAATAGATTATCAAGAGGCATGGACGAAACAAGAAACAATTTTTGCAGAAACAGTTCAAATAAAAACGACGAATAGAGAAAGTTCTACACCTCAAGCTACCGATAATTATTTAATTTTTTGTGAGCACCCGCATGTGTACACTCTAGGAAAAAGTGGACTCATGGACCATCTATTATTAGACGAGAAAACATTAACAAGTAAAAAAGCCTCTTTTTACAAAATTAATCGAGGTGGCGACATCACGTACCACGGACCAGGACAAATTGTAGGCTATCCTATTTTAGATTTAGAAAATTTTTTCACCGACATTCACCAATATCTTCGTCTTTTAGAAGAGGCTATTATTTTAACTTTAGCAGACTATGGCATAAAAAGTGGTAGAATTTCGGGTATGACAGGTGTTTGGCTTGACGGAGACAACAAACAAAAGGCTAGAAAAATTTGTGCAATGGGCGTACGCTGTAGCCGTTGGGTAACGATGCATGGTTTTGCACTAAATATCAACACTCAACTAGATTATTTTAATCACATTGTCCCCTGTGGCATTAGCGACAAAGCAGTTACTTCACTATCGACAGAGTTAAAAAAAACAGTCGATATAGATGAAGTTAAAAAAATATTAAAAAGACACCTTATCGAACTTTTTGAAATGGACTCTATTGCAGATTAATCAAACAAATATATGCCTCTCAAAAAACTCGTTTTTATAATAGTAGCACTAATAACTTTTTGTTTTGGAGTACTATACAATTATTTCTCAAATCATGCAAGCACACTTATTCTTCTGTGTATATTAGTTTTCGTGAGTTTTTATGTCATTATTTATTTTTTGATAGAAAAATACTTGTACTCAAAAATTAAATTGATATACAAACTTATTCACCATCTTAAATTAGGAAAAGATTTAAAAGACGCATTAGGAGAGTATGTTGGCAATGATCCACTTCTGGATGTAGAAATTGCAGTAAAACAATGGGCAGGAGAAAAAACAAAAGAAATTAACGCCCTCAAATCACAAGAAGAATTTAGAAGAGAATTTTTGGGAAACATTGCACACGAATTTAAAACACCTTTATTCGCTATTCAAGGTTATGCAGAAACCCTATTAGATGACGGCATCACAGACACTGAGTTAGTAAAAAAATTTCTACTTAAGGTGAAAAAAAATGCAGAACGTCTAACCGTACTTATTAAAGATTTAGATGAAATAGCTAAACTGGAATCAGGAGAATTACGCATACATTTCAAAAAATTCGATTTGGGAGAGTTAATTAAAGAAGTAACTGAATTAATGGAAGCTAATAATGACAATGCTAATATTAAATTGTTATTCAAGAATAAAATCGAAGTTTTGGCAGATCGCGATAAAATTAGACAAGTACTCATTAACCTCATGGATAATGCACGAAAGTATGCGAAAGAAAATGGCAGCACAACGATTAACGTATTTGAACTACACCAACAAGTTTTAATAGAAGTAACCGACAATGGTATCGGTATCGAAGAAAAATATCTCCCTCGCTTATTTGAACGTTTTTTCAGAACAGAACAAAGCCGTTCACGCGACATAGGAGGTTCAGGGTTAGGGTTATCTATCGTTAAACATATCATAGAAGCACACCAACAAACTATACACGTAAGAAGCACTTTAGGCTTAGGTTCTACATTTGGGTTTACCCTAGCTAAAGCCTAATCAACTTTTCGTTCAACTTCCATAAATTTTAGCCTTAACATTATTTAACAATAAGCTAAAGTCAATCAAGCGTAATATTCCTACAAAATTTTATCTTTGGGCACTAAAAAATCGATTCTAATGCGTAAAGAAAAAGGTCCTATTTCTCAGTTTATAGAAAAAAATTACTTGCATTTTAACGCTGCAGCATTAGTAGATGCCGCAAAGGGTTATGAAGCTCATCTCGACGAAGGGGGAAAAATGATGATTACCCTCGCAGGAGCCATGAGCACTGCGGAATTAGGTATTTCGTTAGCAGAAATGATTAGACAAGACAAAGTATCCATCATATCTTGTACAGGCGCAAACCTCGAAGAAGACATTATGAATCTAGTCGCTCACAGTTACTACAAAAGAGTACCTCATTACCGTGATTTAAGCCCTCAAGATGAATGGGATTTACTAGAGAATCATTACAATAGAGTTACCGATACTTGTATTCCTGAAGAAGAAGCATTTCGGCGTTTACAAAAACATATCTATAAAATATGGAAAGACGCAAACGATAAAGGGGAACGTTATTTTCCGCACGAGTTCATGTACCAAATATTGCGAAGTGGAGACTTAGAACCATATTATGAAATAGACCCTAAAAACTCTTGGATGCTTGCTGCCGCAGAAAAAAACCTCCCCATTGTAGTCCCAGGGTGGGAAGATTCAACTATGGGCAATATTTTTGCATCCTACATCATTAAAGGCGAATTTCAAGCACAAACCATGAAAAGTGGAATCGAATACATGGCATGGTTGGCTGATTGGTATGTCCAACACTCCAAAGGTAAAGGGGTAGGATTTTTTCAAATTGGAGGAGGTATCGCAGGAGATTTTCCAATTTGTGTAGTCCCTATGCTATACCAAGACATGGAAATGCAGAATATTCCCTTTTGGAGTTATTTCTGCCAAATTTCCGACTCAACAACTTCTTACGGCTCCTATTCTGGTGCCGTACCCAACGAAAAAATCACTTGGGGAAAATTAGATATCAACACACCGAAATTTATCATAGAATCCGATGCAACCATCGTTGCACCATTAATATTTGCCTGGATATTAGGGCAATAAGACAGAATGTTTTTTCAAAAATAACCCTTGCAAGATGCCCAATTTAAAGTTCATCTATTGTTTCTTTATACTCGTAGGAATCGTTTGCTCAACCGTACTATTATTAGATGCTTGTACAAAAGAGAGTATACAATCCGAAAAAACCATTTATTTTCAAAACGATGTCTTGCCCATTTTTCAATCCAATTGCACGCAAGCAGGATGTCATAACGCCAAAGATAAAGCAGAAGGTTATGATTTAACAAGCTATGAAAGCATCATGGCATCTAAAAAAAGTAAAGGCATTAAACCTGGAGATTATAAAAATAGTAGTATCTATGAATCCTTAGTGACAGGAGGACCTGACTTGATGCCTGCAAACCCATACAACCCACTTTCTGATGCACAAATCACTACCATAGCCCTTTGGATTAAACAAGGAGCACTCAACAACTCTACCACTACAAACGTCGATTTAAATAACGTTACCTACACCCTCTCTGTTAAACCCATTTTAGACACCTATTGTAAAGGCTGTCACTCTTCGAGCAATGCAGGAGGAAATATTTCTTATGAAGACTACACCAATACACAAGTAACCGCGAATAATGGCAAACTATTGGGTAGCATCCAGCAATTATCAACAAACTATAAAGCAATGCCGCAAGGAGGTAATAAACTTTCAGATAACAACATCGCCATTATTCAAAAATGGATTAGTAATGGCAGCCCGAACAACTAAACAACAATCATAATATGTCCATTAAAAAAGTTAAGACCCAATTACTTTTTCTTTCACTCATCACGTTAAGCATATATAGCTGTAAAAAAGATAGCGATAGTAGTACAACCATACCCGATGCAACCATTTCAAACACAACTGTCTATTTTCAAAACGATGTATTACCTATTTTTCAATCTAGTTGTGCTATGAATGGTTGTCACAATAGTACCAATAAAGTAGATGGATACGACCTATCAAACTACGATGCCATTTTATCTAAAGGAATTACCAAAGGAAATTATAAGTCTAGTAAAATTTATACAGAAATAGCCAATGGAGCTATGCCTCCCCGCGGGTACACCGCTATAACGTCCACTCAACTCAACTCCATCGCATCTTGGATACAACAGGGAGCACTCAATAACATCACTAATACTACTTCCGACTTAAACAATATTACCTATTCTCAATCTGTTAAACCCATTTTAGACACCTATTGTAAAGGATGCCATTCTTCAAGCCTAGCCAGTGGAGGCATCTCTTATCAAGATTACGCTAACACCCAAATAACTGCAAACAATGGTAAACTATTAGGTAGCATTCAACAACTATCAGCCAACTATAAAGCAATGCCACAAGGAGGGAACAAACTTTCCGACAACACCATTGCCATTATTCAAAAATGGATTAACAATGGTAGCCCCAACAATTAATGCAATAATTTCAGTCTCATGAAAAAAAATCTTTTCCCCATC
Organism: Sphingobacteriaceae bacterium; assembly: GCA_947478315.1. Taxonomy (GTDB): domain Bacteria; phylum Bacteroidota; class Bacteroidia; order Sphingobacteriales; family Sphingobacteriaceae; genus CANJWF01. The sequence continues at coordinate 5,005 of CANJWF010000001.1, forward strand.
TTGTTGATATGTTTAACAACGACACAATTGGCATTTTCACAAAGCAATAAATACTTTTCAAAAAATGCAATTATCAGTTTTGATGCAGAAGGTAAATTAGACGATATTGAAGAAATAAAAGCAACAACAAAACAAGCAATTTGCATATACGATGACGCAAGCAGAAATTTTGAATGGTCTGTGTCCATAAAAAGTTTTGTATTTGCTAATAGTTTGATGCAAGAACATTTCAATGAAAATTACTTAGAAAGTAGTAAATATCCCAAAGCAACATTTATCGGCAAAATAGACCCTAGCAATACCCTCACTTTTGATAAAGATGGAACTTATCCTGTTAAAGTAACTGGAAAATTAACCATGCATGGTATTACACAAAATGTAAGTACATCTGGTATGTTTAATATTCAAAAAGGCATTATTTCAGCTTCTGCGAAATTCGAAGTAACGCTCGCAGACTACAAAATAGACATTCCTACACTAGTTTTTATGAAAGTAGCAGAAATCGTTAAAATTAATGTAAGCACCAATTTACAACCTTTGAAACACCCATAAATACATGCGCATGATTCTGTTGTATAGGTTCTATACAGTGTAACAAAATAACCTGCAAAACACACATGAATACGATTGATAAACAACCACAAATTAATTAACAACTGAAAATAACAACTAGTATTTTTTGCCAATCATCAAGCCTCATCGTTTTAAACCAACTGCTTCACCTACCTAAGTATTAAACTCTACGCCCATGAAAAAATATCATTTTCTTTTATTACTTGCCTTATTTTATTCCCAAATCGCATTTTCTCAAGAAGAGCAGAGCAGCCTTTTAGGACTTTTAGGAGAAGAATCAAAATCTGAACCTGTTACTAATGCATTTAAATCTCATCGCGTAATCAATAGCCAAAGTATGGAAATGTTAGGCGAAGGAGCTTTAGATTTTCGTATTTTACATCGCTTTGGAAACCTAAATCAAGGCTATCAACAATTATTCGGTTTAGACCAAGCATCCATGCGCATAGGATTTGATTACGGCGTATTAAAAAATTTCATGATAGGTGTAGGACGCAGCACATTAAACAAAGAAATAGACGGGTATGCCAAGTACAGAATTTTTTGGCAATCGGAAGGAGGGAAAGAAAACATGCCTATTTCATTGATTTGGGTAAGTGGATTTACCGCTAATGGAGAACAACACCCCTTTCAAGGTACTGGTTTCGAAGATTCTTTTACCCACCGTTTGGCCTACTTTCACCAATTAATTATTGGACGTAAATTTAGCAACAAACTAACCTTACAAATTACCCCCACCCTATTACATCAAAACGTAGTTATTAACTCCCTTACTCCCAACGACCTATTTGCAATAGGTATAGGAGGACGATACAAAGTTTCTCAACGGGTAGCATTTGTATGGGATTACTCATTCTTATTCAATCGTTTCCCCGACGCAACTTTTGCCTATCCACTATCCTTAGGATTTGATATCGACACAGGCGGGCATGTATTTCAACTACACATTTCAAATGCTGCGGGGATGAATGAACGAGCTTTTTTGACCGCTCAAAACGGTTCTTGGTTAAAAGGAGATGTTAAAATCGGATTCAATTTATCTCGAGTATTTCAATTGAAGAAAAACACGCTATAAGCCTATTCTTACACATTGATGCCTAATAAAAGGAGGCATCAATGTGTAAGAATAGAAATGTATTCAGAATATACTACCTAAGTTTACACAACACACTTCCAGAGAGATTAAACTCAATCATACACCGCGCCTATTCTATAAGACGAAACGAAGAAGACGATTAAAGATGGATTCTTTTATTTTGTGATAACATTTAGATTACAAACGAGAACGTACGCTTAGCTACTTATTTGATGTAAGTTTGTAACTTGCGCAAACAAAAATTTACCCTTAATCACACTTCCATGGCCAAGAATAAATTAATCTGTAGTATCCTTTTTACACTTACTACGCTGCAAACTCTTATCCCCCATTTAAATTTATCAGCACAGCATCTTAAAACAGTAGATAAAGTCGTTGCCGTAGTAGGAGACAACATCATTTTATTATCTGATATCGAAATGCAGTATGCACAATTTTTAGCACAAGGAAATGGCCCGGACGAAAAAATAAAATGTTTCATTCTTCAACAACTCCTAACACAAAAATTACTTGCACAACAAGCACGCCTAGATAGTGTAGATAAAGATGTGAACGCAGGTATGGTAGATGACGAAATCGAAAGAAGAATGCGTGTGATGACACAAAGAGCTGGAGGACAAGAACGATTAGAAGAATTCTTAGGTCGTTCTTTATTACAGTACAAAGACGAGATGAGAACCGACATTCGAGAACAACTGATTGCACAAAAAATGCAGGGAAAAATTACCGAAAAAGTAAATGTCACCCCACAAGAAATTAAACGTTATTTTGAGTCGATTCCTAAAGATAGTTTACCAAACTACAATACAGAAGTAGAAATAGGTCAACTAGTAATTCATCCCAAACTCAACAAAGAAGAAAAACAATTCTACAAAGACAAGCTGGAGTCTATCCGGGCACGCATAAAAGCAGGCGAAAATTTCGCCACCCTAGCTCGTTTATATTCACAAGATCCAGGTTCAGCCAAAGAAGGTGGAGATTTAGGTTTTATGGATAGAACCGGTTTAGTAAAAGAATATGCAGCAAATGCTTTCAAGTTAAAGCCAAACGAAATTTCACCCATTTTTGAAACAGAATTTGGATTTCATTTTTTACAAGTCTTAGAACGTAAAGGAGAGCAAATCCGCACTCGCCATATTTTACTCAGACCTGATTTTACCCAAGCCAGTTTAAAAAGAGCGCAAGTGCACATAGATAGTATTCACCAAAAAGTAGTTTCAGGCACACTCAACTTTTCTTCAGCAGCATCACTTTATTCTGACGACAACGAAACTAAATTTAATGGAGGAACCATCATCAATCTTCAAAATGGTAATTCACGTTCCACTTTTATTCCTGTAGATAAACTTGACCCGCAACTATTCTTAATCATAGATACCATGAAAGTAGGCTCCTATTCTAATCCTACATTATTTGTTGAACAAGATGGGAAAAAAGGTTTTCGTTTTTTATATCTAAAATCAAAAACACTACCACATCAAGCAAGCCTAACACAAGACCTGCCAAAAATTAAAGAATTAGCATACGAAGATAAAGTAAACCGTATTGTAAGTGAATGGTTCGAAAAAAGGCGACAAAAAACATATATTAGCATTGACACAGAATTTGCAGCATGTGAAAAACTAAAAGATTGGGTTAATAAAAACCCTAAATAGCATGCAACCTTTTTGACAAAGATCTGTTTATAGGCGCTCGTATTAAACCAAAAAAAATCAAATTATATTCTAATGAATACTACTAAAAATGGAGTAGAAGAATTAGATGCTTTATGTGCATCTTACCAATCCGTAAAATCAGAAATAAGTAAAATTATTATCGGTCAGGACGATGTTGTGAAAGCCGTTTTAATGGCAATTTTCAGCAATGGTCATTGCCTATTAGTCGGTGTACCTGGTTTAGCAAAAACTTTACTCATACAAACACTCGCACAAGCACTCGATTTAAGTTTCAATCGCGTACAATTTACGCCTGATTTAATGCCATCGGACATTTTAGGAGCAGAGGTATTTGGTGACGACCGTAATTTTAAATTCATTAAAGGTCCAGTTTTTGCCAATATTGTTCTAGCCGATGAAATAAATCGTACACCCCCTAAAACACAATCTGCACTTTTAGAAGCCATGCAAGAACGAGCAGTAACCGTTGCTGGCGTATCTCACCGCTTGCCAGCACCTTTTTTCGTGCTAGCCACACAAAATCCTATTGAACAAGAGGGTACATACCCTTTACCCGAGGCGCAATTAGACCGGTTTATGTTCAACATTGTGTTAGAATACCCTACTTTAGAACAAGAGATAGCTGTTGTAAAATCGACAACTGGCACTCATCCAGTAAGCGTACAAAAAATAATGGGAGCTCAAGAGATTTTAAAATTCCAGCAACTCATTCGAGGTTTACCCATTACCGATCATGTATTAGAATACGCCGTTCGACTAGCTACGAAAACACGGCCTAATACTCCCTTAGCAACCTTAGAAGTCAATAAATTTTTGAATTGGGGAGCAGGACCACGAGCCTCACAACAATTAGTATTAGGCGCCAAATGTCATGCCGCCATTCAAGGAAAATATGCTCCCGACGTGGAGGATGTGCAAGCTGTTGCCATTAATGTCTTACGTCACCGTATTGTCCGAAACTACAAAGCCGAAGCCGAAGGAATGACAGTAGAAAAAATTATTACCAATTTGTTTTAACAAGAAACTGTTACGATAAAGTAAGGCATTTGTATAAACGCTATTAAAAAACTACTCTCAATCATACAGACTATTGCTACGAATACGGTCGTTCAAAAATTTTAAGATAAAGCCAAACAAAATCAACAGATTGTCAATTCTATCGATACACTTTTAACAGAAAATACTAAACCGTAATTTTGTTATCAAACTCACTAAAAAAAATAATATGTATCCAGAATATTTAGTTGCTCCAATGAGAGAAGAATTGACCAAAGCAGGCTTTGAAGACCTCAGCTCAGTAGAAGAAGTAGAAACTGCTATTCAATCGCAAGGAACCACATTCGTGGTCATAAATTCTGTTTGCGGTTGTGCTGCCGCTAATGCTCGCCCAGCAGCACGTTTAGCGGCACAAAACGTAAAAAAACCCACCAAAATGATTACCGTATTTGCCGGAGTATCGAAAGATGCGGTAGATAGTGCACGTAAGTTTATGTTGCCCTATCCCCCCTCATCGCCTGCAATGGCCTTATTCAAAGATGGCAAATTAGTACACATGATTGAACGTCACCAAATCGAGGGACGCGCAGCACAAATGATTGCAGATAATTTGGTAGAAGCCTTCAACCAATACTGTTAATCTCATTGATATCAAAAAATGGTTTTAGATGATGTCAAGTCATTTAAAAGAAAAGCCCTTCAATGGGCTTCTTCTTTTAACGTCTGTGCCTATTTAGACAATAACGGCTATCCATCTAACTTACAAACAGATTTTGATGCCATACTCGCTGTTGGAGTAGAACAATCTGCAACGGCCATTGATTCCAATATTGACACATTAACACAGTTCTCAACCATTCCACACCAGTGGAAATTTGGCTTCTTAAGTTACGAACTCAAGAATATTTTCGAATCCCTCGAAAGCAAAAATCCTACCTTATTTAATTTCCCCCCATTTTATTTTTTCATTCCTACATATATACTCCGTTTCGTCGGTGAAGAAGTCTATGTGTTAAAAGGCCCTCAAAATATATTAACTTATATCGACGACATTATCCCGATAGCTGCTAGTGGTAGTCCTATTAACATCTGTTCGAAAATTTCAAAAGAAGAATATTTATGCCACTTATCTAATATACAATATCATATTAGAAGAGGAGATGTGTACGAAATAAATTTTTGTCAAGAGTTTTATGCCGAAAATTGCAAATTGTCGCCTATTGACATTTTTTGGCAATTAAATACACTGTCCCCTATGCCGTTTGCCTCATTCTTTAAGTATCATGACCAATACATTATTTCTGCGTCTCCAGAAAGATTTTTAGCAAAACGAAACAACACCATTATTTCACAACCGATTAAGGGAACAGCTGCACGTAGTCATACATTCAAAGATGATGAAATAAACAAAGAGCACCTACGTAATAGTGTAAAAGAACAAGCGGAAAATGTAATGATTGTTGACTTAGTGAGAAACGACCTTTCTAAAGTTGCCATTTCAAAAACAGTAAAAGTTGATGAATTAATGGGTATCTACAGTTTCACACAAGTGCATCAAATGATTTCGACTATCAGCTGTAAAATTGATGCTGAAATTAGTTTTACAGAAATATTAAAACACACATTTCCGATGGGATCCATGACAGGTGCCCCAAAAATAAAAGCAATGCAACTTATTGATAAGTATGAATCTACACAGAGAAATATCTACTCAGGTTCACTAGGCTATATTAGCCCCAACGGCGATTTCGATTTTAATGTTGTTATTCGTTCTATACTATACCATCAACTCCAACGGTACGTTTCTTTTCAAGTCGGAAGCGCCATCACTCATTTATCTAATCCAGAACAGGAATACGAAGAATGTCTACTAAAAGCCAAGGCAATGATTACTGTATTAAAAAATGCTAACACAACGTTTCAATAAATTTAAACGCATTTCCTAATCCATAGGAGTAGTGTAGTAATAGGAAAGAAGGACCTTAATCATTTACACAAATAACTGTAAGATTTTTCTTTACTTCCGCCAATGATAAAGATGTTTTAAGCCAAATTTTAACCTCTTGTTGCGGAAGTAAATCAAAGAAATTATCACTAAAATGATAACTAGCAGTGTTACCCATTTTTAAGCAAACATTTTTTGCCAAAGTTTTGCTCTTTAGTTTAATAACAATTCGGTCATTCTCACTCAACACATCGGTATCAATAACAGTTTTAGGTAATAAGAGAGCCTTAGGAGACGTAAAATAAAGTATATTTTGGCTTACTTGTTCATTATCCACCCACAATTCAGCCGTTAAAAAACACTTTTTTTTATCCATATCTTTTTTTAAAAAAGAAGTTTTAGCCACGAACACCGTAAAGTTCATCGCTGGATTAATATCATATAGCGCATCTTTTTGCCATAATACTTTACCTTCTACATCTATCAATTTTAAATATAATGTACCCTCTACAGGAATAAGTTTATCAGAAACAAGGCTAATTTTTATCGTATCATTTTGACAAATTGCATGGACTAACAATGGCGAATAGGCCTTTTTAACAAAATATTGAGCAGCTTTCCATCGCTCATGGCTATCAATCGTTGAATGACTAATAGTAAATGTATAATCATTAAAATGCGAGTAAATTATACCCGTGGTAAATGGTTGTTTTCTCCGATTATATTCGATAAATGTCTTCAAGCGTTCGGCCTGCAATAGCTGACTAAAATAACTGAGCCTTTGTGTGTCAACGCTATCTATTATCGGATAATATTGGCGAATATCGGCCAATAACAAGGTCATATAAGATTGTTGCCATTGGTGTATATCCCTATCAAACACAATACTATCTGGCATAGATAAAGATGAAAAAAAGGGAGAATTAGAACCTGAAACATCGCTACTTTTCAACATTGCATCTTCATCTGAAAACAAATTATTTTTTGAAGAAGAATTCTTAGCAGCATTATCATGCCTCTGTGAAAGAATATGACTCACGGATATTTCATCTGTTAATTTGTTTTTTAATGGTGATGAAGAACCCATAACAACATTATCATTCTTCTTTGTGAGCGTATTGCTCATGGGTGTTTCATTTCCTTCTATAAACGGTCGCTTTTTTATTACAGCTTCTTCGAGAGCGCGCGCCAAAGGAGATTCGGTACCATGCAAACACAATCGACCAGAATCCAAATTATGAATCATTCCCGGAATAACAACATCAAATAACGTCTGATTAGATGGGAATAGCTTGTGTTTAAGTTGCTGGTACTGCACATACGATGAATCAACCGTTTCATTAGAACAAAATTTGTTTTTCAATGGATTAATGGAATGCCCAAACGTATTATTCATTAGTGTTTTATCTTTCATGGTATTCATGAATGCAAAGCATTTCATCTCGGTTGGTGAGTACTCGCTCATGAGCATTTCATCAGCAGCAGAATTGTAGGCAACACCGTTAACACTCCACATCGCAATAGAAGGATGATTTCGCAAGCGTTTTATTTGATAGTCGAGTTCTTTACGAACGTTATTAACAAACAAGGTATCTGTTGGATAATTTGTATCGGTAAACATTAAATCTTGCCACACCAAAATACCATTTTCATTTGCCAAACGATAAAAATCATTAGATTCATATACGCCCCCACCCCAAACTCTGATGATATTAAAATTGGACGTTACCATATCTGCAAACAAACGCCTGTATTTGTCCTTATCCGCATGCGGTGTAAGTATATCCGTAGGCAGCCAAACAGCTCCCTTTAAAAATATCTTCTTCCCATTTAATTTTACCTGAAGTTGCCCTTGTTGTTCCAATACTTCAAGTGTTCTTAAGCCTATTCTTTCGGAGCGAATATCCTCTTCATTAGTAGTGGTAACCTTAAAATTCAAACTATATACATAAGGAGTACCCAAATCATGAGTCCACCAACGCTCTGGATTCGCAATTTCGAAAGGAATTTCAATAACTTGCACCCCCTCTTCAAGGTCAACTTCTTTTAAAATAGAGTTTTGAATAGACAAAGTTGCATGCTGTGCGTAAGTAGACTCCACCTCTATTTTTGCCAACAGTTCTGCCTTAGTATCCGACAGTGCCAATTGTTGAAGATGGATATTAAGAAGACGAACATCATTCCACATCAATAATCGAATAGGCTTCCAAATACCTACCGATACTTTACTCGAAACAAAGGGAGATGCAAATTGATAAGCGGCCTTCCTCAAGCAAGGGCTCAAAGCGCACAACGATAGGCTATCTACTGAAGAGGTATTTGCGGAAAATGTACGATAAGCCTGATTCATCACCTGATTTAAAGCTCCAAATACAATTCTCAATCGGTTAGTACCTTTTTTTAAAAAAGGCTTCAATCGCATTTCAACGGGGACAAACATATTGTCGTTATGTAGAATGAGACTATCATTCAGAAATACATCCGCGTAAGTATCTAAACCTTCAAATAAAATATTGATATGCTCGTATTTAAGATGGTAACTACTAATCGTAAAAGTAGTTTCATATTCCCAAGCACTTTGAGTAATTGAAGCAGCGAGGTTATTAGGCTCCGAAGAATCTTGAATTTTTTTATTCAGTAACAAATCAGTATACAGGTTGCCAGGAACCTGAGCAGCAAGCCAATTAACATCCCCAACTTGCCTAAACAACCAATTGGTTTTTAACTCGGTTTTATAAAGGGCGTAAATTTGTGTAGAGAAAATGTAAAATGTAGATAATAATAAGTATTTCCTCATTAGCAACAACGATTATTAACGGATATTGAACGTGAAATATGACCATAAAGTTTTAAAAGGTGTATCTTAAAGTAAGCGTAAAGCATGCTCAGTTTAAGCACAAAACATAGACCTATAAAATAGTACTACACTAGTCTGTTTTGCAATTCAATGTAAATATTTACACAGTAAACTACTGTAAATAAACTACTTGACAAGCTCAATTATTTTTCCGTTATTGCACCCCTATAGCGGTTCGTCCATATTATGGCGACACACGAATCTTTTTAATTTTAAAATACGTATTTTGTAACGAGAATTTTACACCCCAACACGTTTAACATAACACTTAGGTTGAATGTTTTTCAATCTAAGATTATATCAAATAATTTTTTATTCATTTACCTATTACCTAATACTATGGGAAAGCACATAGATTATCTAAAAGATTACCCCAATTCAGGAAAATTCCAACACGTGTTGCGGGATAAAGTAAAGGAAATGCAAAATTTGTTGGATAGCACGCACAACGCAAACAACCCTCAATTGAAAAATCAGTTGAAAGAAAAAATCGAAAGTATCAATGTAATGTTAGGTAACTATGATGCTTTTTTCACCGAGCTAATTAATACGCTTAGCATATCGTTAGAAAAAGATTTTGAAACAGGTATGCGAAAAATGGCACAAATGGAAAGTGTATGCGAATTCACTGAAATTTTTGTAACCATCCTAAACATGTTTATGACACTAATGCAAGAGCGTGAAATAGAAGAAAACTACAGTACACCCAATTGCATCGTACAATCTATATTGAATAAAAATGAGTTAATTATCGTCACAGATAGTTGCGGACACATCGATTATATAAGTGAAAACATTGACGCAAACATGCATTGTGCCGATGAAATTAAAGGAGAATTGAAAATTATTACCGACGACCATATAGATAGCATACTAATGCCCATGCTTACTACCACCGAAGAAGCCATACAACTCGCACTTACCAACAAACGCAACTACCACGGATTTGTTAAATTATTTGTAGGAGCCATACCCTGCCAAATAACGGAAGAACGACTGCGAAATAACCTAGTGATGTACAACATTCGGTTAACCACCTTGCTGCAAAACTAAGCACTATTTAGTCAGTCCTAAAAAGCACTTAAAAAGCTATATGATAGGTCATTAAATTGAAAAAGTTAACAAAAAATCTGCAAGATTTTAGATAAAACACGTAGCAATCTTGCAGAAAAACCTTTCCGCTGTGCTTTGCGAAATGCAACAGCACCAAACATTCATAACCGTTTTTTGTCGCCTTATATTTGTCGGCAAACACCCAATTGCTAAAGCGCTGATTTTCAAAGACAAATATTCAGCGACGAGTTTTTCGTTGCTACTTTTTTTTACTCACAGAGGAGTAAGCCATCATAGGTGTTCGTGAATGCTTCGCATTTCGCGGATACAACGAAGATAATCAGCGCTGCGCAGTCATGAGTTCCATGCAAAACAAACATTCACGAATAAAAAAAGTAGAGATAAGTGCGATAGACTTTTTGAGGGTCGGCTATTTAAAGCACTACTCAACAAACTGCTGCAACCAGTCCATCGCCTCTTCACGAGATAGAAACGCCTGCACCGGAAAAGGAGTATAACGACGACTAATGGATAGAAAAAAAGTAGTTGCCAAATACTGCGGATAGCGATGTACCAAAATAGCCGAAGCAGACACATCCACCATACTTTCGGGAAGTACGTAGTACTTCATCGCCTTTACGTCAATGTGACAAGCTTGATTGATATCGACAAATAGTGGGGTAGCATGCCTCTTTGTGAGTAATTGACGGTCTGCCGCGGTTAGCAATGCAATGGGGAAGGTAATGCGCTTTACCTCATCCTTAAAACGTTGAAACAATATGCCACCTTCGAGCTGATAGGTTAAATAGGCATTTTCGGCAAACAAGCTGGCATCGTTAGCATCGGGCATCATTACATACAATTTAACTAACTGGGAATAGACCTTTCATGCGTAATTTGGGTTAAAAGATACCCAATACGGCAATTTTGGCAAATAGGTCGTTAAAAAAGCTGTGCTGGGTTATCCTGAACTCGATTCAGAATCTATTAGATTGCGGAGCAAGTCCGCAATGACCGCTCTTTTTAGAAACCGCTAAGAACTTTATTGCCCCTCTGCCCTTTTTATAGAATTTGAACCCAAATTCGCATTACTTATAAAATTTTAACCGTTTTACATAAACTGCTGTAACCACAGCACGCCTTCGCGTCTCGATTTTACCACCTCTACGGGAAAAGGTATTTGACGGCGATAAAACCGAAGAAAAAATTTGGCAACCGCATATTGCAAATAGCTATCAATACAGATAGCCGAAGCCAACACATCTTGGGTACTTGCCGGCAATACAAAATATTTCATAGCAGCAACATCTATACGCTTAGAACTACTATAACTTACATCAACCAACAAAAGCACAGGTTTTTTTTGAGTGAACGATTGTCTTCCATTCGTAATCTCTACAGCCATATCCACATTAATTTCCTTAAACCCACTATCCTTAAATACCTGAAAGACGATGCCACCATCAATCCAATATTGAGCGTAATCATTTTCGTAGAAAGGGGTATCCGTATTTGCATCCATAAAGAGAATTTATTAAACCAACACTAAGGTAGCATATTTTAAACTATTTAGTCGACCCTCAAAAGTCCATCGCACTTATCTTTTCTTTTTTCTCCGCGAAAAAAGAAACAAAAAAGCTCGTCGCTGAATATTTGTCTTTGTAAGTCAGTGATTTTGCAATTTGGTGCTTACCGACAAATATAAGGCGACAGGGGACGGTTATGAATGGCTGTATCTGTTGCAGCTCGCCATTATTGGTCGGGATAGGTTTTTCTGCAAGTTTTTAACGTGTTTTATCCAAAATCTTGCAGATTTTTTACCAAATTTTTCATTTTAATAACCTGTTATATACATTATTAAGTACTTTTTGAGGACCGACTATTTAAATAGCTACACTAAGCAAAAATAGTTGTTAGGCTACCCTATTCTTATTCTCAATGCGAATAATTGGTTCAAATTCTATAAAAAGGGCAGAGGTGCAATAAAGTTCTTAGCGGTTTCTACAAAGAGCGGTCATTGCGGACTTGCTCCGCAATCTAATAGATCCTGAATCGAGCTCAGGATAACCCAGCACAGCTTTTTTAACGACCTATTTGCTGAAATTACCGTATTGGGCATCTTTTAACCCAAATTACGCATTTTTAATATGAACCCATTTCTCTCTGATAACACCGCCAACACTCAAAGCGTAAAAATAATTCCCTACCAAACCTCATTACTGTGTAATATTGCCCTATAATTATTGAAAAATTACCCTTTAATTCTTTATTACCATGAAAAAAAACTTGATTTAATTAATGAGATTTTACAAAACAGTAAATCTAAAGGCCTAACGCATCACGAGGCAGAAGAAAAAACTTATAATGGAAAAAATATTAGACTAAATGAGAAAAGTCTCATAAACTTCGGGTCCTGTAGTTATATGGGTTTAGAAACCGACCATCGCCTCAAAAAAGCAGCTATCAACGCCATCGAAAAGTTTGGCATCAGCTATTCTTCTTCTCGTGCCTATCTATCAAGTCCGCTTTATTCAGAATTAGAATGTTTACTTGAGTCCCTATTCGATGCTCCTGTTGTCTTATTTGCTTCGGTGTCTATCGGGCATCAAGGCGTTATTCCCATCATAACCGAACAAGGTGACACCATTCTCTTAGACCAACAGGTGCACACAAGCGTACAAGATGCCGCACGCAAGGTGCAATGTAGTGGGGTAGGTCTTCAAGTTGTGCGACACAATGATTTGGATACTCTAGAGCAAAAAATTATTGAATTAAGTTCTCAAACTGGCAAAATTTGGTATATGTGCGATGGGGTTTACTCTATGTATGGCGATGTTGCCCCCATCAAAGCCTTAATTGCCTTAGCAGAACGCTATCCAGCATTTCATATCTATGTAGATGATGCCCATGGCATGAGCTGTTTCGGCAACAATGGCACAGGGTTTGTGATGAGCCAAACCCCACTACACCCCAACATGGTTCTTTGCACAGGCATGGCAAAAGCTTTCGGAGCCATCGGAGGGCTGTTTGTGTTTCACAACAAAGCCTTAGCCGAAAAAGTACGCAATTGTGCAGGGCCGTTAATTTTTTCGGGTCAGCAATCAAGTGCCGTGTTGGGCGCAAGCATTGCATCTGCTAAAATTCACTTATCGGAAGAGATTAACATCCGACAAAATGCGTTAGCAGCGCATATTAGTTATTGTCATCAACTTTTAAAACAGCACGGCTTGCCCAATATATCGGATGCACGTGTTCCTGTTTTTTTTATCGCGGTAGGCACCATTAGCATGGCAAGTAATTTAGTGAAACGGATGCTTAACGAAGGTTTTTATATCAATGGGACTACATTTCCTGCTGTACCCGAAGGCTGTAGTGGCATCCGATTTACCATTACCTTGCACCATACTGTAGAGGACATTAAAAATATGGTAGAAGCACTTGCCAAACATTTCTTTTTGGCCCTGCATGAAGAAGGCAGAAACCTACAAGATATTCAACGTGCATTTAGGAGAATTGCCACTTTTGAAATCTCAAATGAGGAGGCTAAAATGCGTACCGAAAGAATAAGAGAAACTTTACATAAAATAAAAGTAACTCGCCACAGTGAAATAACCCTAGTCGAACACGCAGACGACACCCTCTCGGTAATTTAAACATGAACCTTTGAATAATCTGCCTCAAAGAGCCACATAAAATTGTCTTGTGTGGCTCTTATTAAAAACCTTAAAATAACAATAGATGCAAAAAAACAAGTCTACAAAATAGCTATTTTGTAGACTTGTTTTTTGTTAGGAGTTTATTCTAACAGGGAAAGAATTGATAGGAAAACGAAAACTATATATGATTATGAAGTCGCGTTAAAGTTTTAAATCTTTCGGGTTACGACGGTTATCCCAAAAAAATAAAAGATATATCCCGTCATCATTAGGATAATAGTAAACGGAAATTATATTGGTTAAAACAGCACGTCTAACATTTTGATATTTATCTGATTCTTGAAAAGAAAATGGATTATTACGAATGTGTGTAAGTAGTTCTTGTGTTCTTTCGATGAATTTTTGATACTCTCTATTAGTCCAATTTTTTATCAAGTAATCTATTAAATCGTTAAACGAACGTTCTGCATTAATAGTCCAAAAAATATCTTTCATCTGTTAATTTGTTTTTTATGGTGATGAAGAACCCATAACAACATTATCATCCTCCTTTGTGAGGATAGTGCTCATGGGTGTTTCATTCGCTTTTTAAATACTTGGCATTACATCTATTAAAAACTTCTTCTGTAGTAGAAACTAAACCATTTTTAGCCTGTTCCATTGACTCTTTCAATACCCTACCTATGTACACAGATTCATATTCAGCTGGATATATAAGCGAAAAAATCTTTATCAACTCATTAATATCAAAGCGTTTTTCTTTCAATTTTTTGTAGTAAGTAGTTTTTGTTACCCCCAACTCTTTGACAATATATTCCACTTTATAATGACTATTTGCAATATGTTTCCCAATATCATTAAGTAAATCTTTTGTTTCAAAAATCGCTTGTATCATTTTTGTTTTAATTTAAAGTTCGTTTTTTTACTACAAAAATAATAAAAATTGCATCAACCATCATATAAACTGTATAACAAAATAGGAAGCGGTAGATTCAACTCGTTTTTAACAAAAAAAACCGAATTAATCGGTTTTTTTCTGGGTAGCATGTAAGTGCAGTAGATTTTTTGATGACCGACTACTTAGCCACAACACCATATTTTTCTGCATATCGTTTATACAACTGTTTGTGCAAATTGTCTAAATTCAAATCTTTCCCTTTAATAAAAGCTCGCTCTACATCATTGGTAATCATATCCAATATATCGCCTTTAGAAATTAAAAAAGTAGCGTCTTTTCCTGTTTCTAAACTCCCAACGATTGCATCCACACCCATAATTTTAGCAGCATTTAAGGTGATTGCGGCAAGGGCTTGCTCTTTGGTAAGTCCGTAAGCAACAGTAGTACCTGCCACAAAAGGCAAATTGCGTTGTTGCCAAAAACCATCTATTGCAAAAGAGAATAAAACGCCCGCATCTTGTAACAACTTGGCTTGTTTATATGGCAAATCAATATCTTCTTCGGCTAAATTTGGTAATGTATGAGGTTGATTTAAAATAACTGGTATTTGATTTTCTTTAAGAAATTCAGCTATTAAATGAGCTTCAGATGCTCCTACAATTACGGGAGTAATATTAAATCGTTTACAAAATTTTACAGCTTGAATTATATCTGAGCTATATTCGGCATGAATAAAAAGTTTTTTTGTTCCTGCAAAAACGCCTTTCATTGCCTGTAATCGGGCATTAAAAGATGTAGGAGTAGCTACAGAATAAGATTGAGCGGCTACAAAAAATGACTGTAATTGCTGTAATTGATTGGAGTGGGTCTGCTTGTAATTTTCAATGGCACTGGCGTTAGTAATATTTATTAAACGACTGCATGGCCAATTGATATGAACAGCTACATCTGATTTTAAAAGTGCATCTTCCCAATTCCATCCATCTAACTGCATCACCGACGATTGTCCTGCAATAAGCCCTCCTTCTGGAGCAACTTGTGCCAATAGAATACCGTTTGAACGTACGGTTGGAATTACTTTAGAATCGGCATTATAGGCAATTACAGAGCGTACATGAGGGTTTAAATCTCCTGTTTCAGCAAAATCTCTAGTGGCTCTAACAGCTTCTATTTCACTGAGACCAATAGTAGTCATTGGGGCAATTAAACCTGGATAGATATGTCTTCCTGCGGCATTAATTAATACGGCTGATTCATCGGGCCTCATTTCTCCCATGGGACCTACAGCGGTTATTTTACCTTGATTAAAAGACATAAAACCATTTTCGATAATTTGCCCATTACCCAAATGTAATGTAGGTCCAATAATGTAAACATGGTACATTTGCTCGGTTGCGGGTCTTATATTGGGTTGTGCATTGGCTATCATCCCGACGAACAGTAGCCATAACATTGAAATTATATTTTTTTGCATGGTAAAATGATTTATGAATGAATAATGATAAGTAAACAAACGATATTAATCGCTATTAGTAATTGTCTCCGCAATGATAAGGTGAGACTTTTTCAATAGTTGATATCTGCGTTTGCGCTCCTTTAGCTTTAGCTTGAATCATTTTTTGAACTAAACGAGCTTTTTCTGCTTCAATCTCTTTCCTTGAGCGAATATCTTTTTCAGCATCAAAATAAGGAACCCCATCTACGTAGGTTTTTTCAACTTTAGCGTAAACAGATAAAGGATTGTTATCCCACACTACAATATCGGCATCTTTACCCACTTTAATACTTCCCACTCTATTGTCGATATGTAGCATTTTAGCAGGGTTGAGTGTAATCAATTTTAAGGCATCTTGTTCGTTTAATTGACCATATTTAACCGTCTTCGCTGCTTCTTGATTTAATCGACGTGCCATTTCAGGATCATCGGAATTAATAGCTGTATTAACACCTACCTTCGTCATTAAGGTCGCATTGTAGGGTATGGCTTCAGCTACTTCCATTTTATATGCCCACCAATCGGCAAATGTAGAACCTGCAATATTTCGTTGTTTCATTTTATCGGGAATTTTATAGCCTTCTAAAACATGGGTAAAGGTATTGATATCAAATTTCATAGAATCGGCAAGATGCATCAACATATTAATTTCTGATTGCATATAAGAGTGGCAAGTAATATGTCTTTTTTTATCTAAGATTTCTACCAAGGCATCTAATTCTAAATCTTTTCTTGGTTTTTCTATAACAAGGGCTTTTTTATTTTTCTTATTCGGCGTTTTGTATGCTTCCCATGCTAATTTATATTCTTTTGCTCTTGTAAAAGCATCTACATAAACCTGCTCTACGCCCATACGAGTTTGGGGGAAGCGAGAGGTATGGTTTTCTCCCCAATTAGACTGTTTTACGTTTTCACCTAAGGCAAATTTGATAAATGGAGGATTATCTCCGTATTTTAAATCTTCGGGCGACTTTCCCCAACGTAATTTGATGAGTGATGTCTGCCCACCTATTGGATTTGCAGACCCATGTAGTAAATGAGCAACAGTTACTCCTCCTGCTAACTGACGATAGATGTTAATATCTTCCGAATTAACCACAGCAGCAATACTCACTTCAGAAGTAACTGCTTGTGCTGCTTCGTTTACTCCTCCACTAATGGCAATATGTGAATGTTCATCAATAATGCCAGGTGTTATATGTTTTCCCTTTACATCCAACACTTTGGCTCCTTGAGGAACAGCAAGTCCCTTACCAATAGTTTTAATTTTTCCGTTTTCAATTAATAAGTCTGTTTCATAAAGTTTCCCATCTTTTTCATTAGTCCAAATGGTAGCATTTTTAAACAGAATAGTTTCTTGCGTGGGTTCCTGCTCCCATCCATAGGCCACAAAAGGATAAATAACTTTTGCTAAAGTTTGCTTTTCTACATGGTCTGATTTTTTGGCTTCTTCTGAATATGCTGAAGCTAATGTAGCTTGCCATTTTCCATGGCTACCGTCGGGATAAATAACGTTTCCTTTTAAAATAACAGGATTGTAAGATGCTACATAACCACTAAAGCGTATGTTACCTATTGGGTTTTTACCTAAGTCGAAATAGAAATTAACCAAATCTTCACTTCTATTAATATCACCTTTAACACTTGCAGTATCTTCTTCACCTTCTATTTGCATTTGTGCACGCAAGTCGTATTTTGCTAATGTTCCTCCAATTTTGAGTGATAAAGTAAGCGTATCTCCCAATTGTAACTGAACATTTGAGACTCCTTTTAATAGTGAATCGACACCCACAATTTGCAAATCATAATTGCCTCTAAAATCAAATTCGTCATGATCGTTAATAACGTAACGGTTTCCTTGAATCCAATTTTCGTATAACACATTATCTTTTTTGAAAACATTAGTGGAGGTAATAATAAAATTAGCCAATTTTCCTTGAGCAATGGAACCTACCTCATCATCAACACCTAAAAACTGTGCTGGTATTTCCGTCAACGATTTTAATGCTTGTTTTTCTGTTAACCCTTTTTCTATCGCTAGTCTAACATTTCCCAAAAAGTCAGTTTTGTTTTCTAAATCAGCAGTCGTAAAAGCAAAAGGAATAGCTGCTTGCTCGACCAACGCAGGATTAGAGGGAGCTAACTCCCATTCTTTCATTCGTGCTAAACTAACATTTTTAGCATCTGACAAACTCTCAATTTGATAAGGCTTTGGAAAATTAACGGGAAGAATCAACACTGCCTTTGTTGCTTGCACTTGTTGAATACGTTTGTATTCATCTCCAACTGTTTTAAAAATATATTGCTGTCCGAATTCATCTCCAATTTTATCGGCTCTAAATATGTTCAATACATCATCTACCTCAAATATTTGAGGTAAATTCTGCTGCTCGTTGAAAGTTGCCAACGAAATATTGTAAGCAGTATTTTTTTGATTTCTATACCATTCCGCATCGTAATAAGTTTGACGTAAAAGAGCAATAGCCCCCATTAAAGAAGAGGGGTAATCATTTTTTGAACTACCCTTCTCAAACGATAAATTTCGGGCGGATTTTTCTTTCAAAATTAATTTATCCTCTTTGGTGCTATTCAAACTTACTACAGCAGAGGTTCCTCTCACAATGCCATCCCTAACAATGATATTGACCACTCCAAAACCCAATTTCCTAAATTCTTCAGCTTTTTTACTATCAGGACTAAATAAGGTATAAGCACTCACCTCTGGTCGAATAGCTTCATTCCAGTCATATAGACCTTTCTTAGTGGAAAGATATACCGACTTGATATCTCGATTTGATTTAGGAACAGCACCACATACACCATAACTAGTAAATGGGTCTACAAAAGAGGGATAAACATACTTACCCTTTAAATCGAAAACTGTATAGCCTTCAGGTGTTGGCATTGCTTGCCCAACTGCTTCAATTCGTTCCCCATTTACCAATAAAACACCATTCGTGATAATCTGTTCAGCATTAACAATAATAGTGGCATTGATGAATGCAAAGCGCCTAGGACGTTTGTCAACTGACCCATTAACAGGAAAAGTTTCTTGTGCTTGCACAGCCAAATAAGTCGCACAGGACAATAGTATAAAAAGAATTTTTCTCATAAAATATATTTTGGATACGTAACCTAAAGAATATAAAACTGCGTTTTTTTTGTGGCGCAAAATTACTGATTTATTTATAGATAGAGAAAAGAGGAGAAAGTTTTAACGCAATAGAAAATCGAGATTATATCCCCTTCTAATCATTAAAATAGTTAAGAGTTAAAGTAACACCGTCAAAAACGGCATAAGAAAAATAATTAATCCACTCCCCAAGATTAACGTACTTACTTTGGTTTATAGATATCTCAAGTGGTAAATGACGATGCCCAAAAACTAAATAATCGAAGTATTCCTTTTGTAGTAATTTCTGAGAATATACATAAAGCCATTCCTGCTCATTGGTCACAAATTGCTCTTTTTCATTATTGGCAATTCGACTATTTTTAGACCATTTCTTAGCAATACCGATACCTATATTGGGGTGCAAACGTGCAAATAACCATTGACAAAAACGACTTCTAAATATTTTTTTAAGAACTTTATATTTCGTATCCCCAGGACCTAAACCATCTCCATGATGAAGAAAAAAACGTTTACCATTGCGTTCAATGACTAATTCATCATCTATAATTTGAACACCTAACTCTTTTTTAAAATAGTCAAACATCCACATATCGTGATTACCTTTAAAAAAAGTAATTTGAACTCCACTATCACTTAATAATGCTAATTTACCTAAGAAACGAACAAACCCCTTAGGTACGACCGTATCATATTCAAACCAAAAATCAAAAACGTCGCCCATTAAATATAATTCAGCAGCATCTTCTTCGACTTTGTCGAGCCAACGAAGTATTTTATGCTCCCGTTCCCTACTTGTTCGATAAGAGGGTACACCCAAATGAAAATCGGAAGCAAAATAAATTTTATTGCGTTCTTTGGAATGTACAATAGACATAAATTCTATGATTAAGATTTTTATTTATCAACAAAATTCGCAACTCAACCACTTGTGATAACGGCAAAGATACAACGTCAATTACCAAGTCACAAAAAAGTGGGTGATGCGTTACTTACGTTGTCAACAAGCTATTTTCACTAGGTTTAGTTAGTTTTGCGGTTTATTGATTACACCGCTGTAAATATTTAAAATCAACAAGCAAAACCTCTCCACAATAGGGAAATAAAAACAGACCATCACATCCGAACAATGTAAAAAGAAAGTATTTTTAGATGAAATGCTCATGAGTGAGTTTTCACCAACCAATAATGATACCGAAGATTCATGAAGTCCCTTATGGAAAAGGAAACACAACTGAATACATCGAAGATGCATGAGTGCCATTGAAAGATAAACACAAACGAATAATTTTGTTCTAATGAAACCGACATGCACAGCCTACACAAAAGGGCATAAAAACGTTCATGACCATTAAAAAACAAACTATTTTTATATGAAATGCCCATGAGTGGGTGCTCACCAACCGATGATGAATACGTTTGGGCATTCCATTAGTCCATTGAAAAACAAATTATATTCTAATGAAAAAATATTTATATCTATCGATTACCAGTGGAATATTGCTGTGGTTAGGATGGCCCCCTACACGTTTTACTACACCACTACTATTTATCGGATTTGTACCATTACTATCGGTAACAGAGCAATTAGCCCCTACTCAAAATACTAATAAAAAAAATGGCATATATATATTCACATTCATTGGATTAAGTTTTTTACTGTGGAATATTGGAAGCATTTATTGGGTTTACTACGCCATACGAGTAGGCACTGGTAATATTGGAGGTTTATTCGTTTCACTAATACCTTGGGGGCTGGGCACCCTACTCATGACTGTAAGTTTTTGGGGCTATTTTCAACTTAAAAAAAACTTAAACAAATGGCTAGCGTACATAGGACTGTTATGTTTATGGACAAGCTACGAATACCTACATCAAACTTGGGACTTAGCTTTCCCCTGGATGACTCTAGGGAATGGATTAGCGGAATGGCCTCAATTAATACAATGGTATAGCTATACGGGAGTGTATGGAGGCACTATATGGATTTTGATTTGTAACATTTTATTATTTGAATGCTATACTAATATCCGAAAACATAACGTCAAACAACATAAATTTATAATCATTAGCAGCATACTATGTTTCCTCATACCCATATCCATATCGTTAACGATGTACTATAGTTATGAGGAAACGGAAAATCCTTGCCATGTGGTAGTCATTCAGCCTAATATAGACCCCTATCAAAAATACAATGGGTTAAGTATATCAGAACAAGAGAAACGTCTAATAAAACTCAGCGATTCATTAGGTATATCCAACACCGAATTTTTTATTTGGCCAGAAACAGCCATTGCTGAATATGTCGATGAAGAAAATATTCGTCAATACCCCATCTATCAACAGTTAAAACAATTTATATCTCACTATAAAAATGGGAATATACTCAGTGGAATAGAAAGCTATAAAACTTACGGTTTTGCAAAAACCCCTAGCGCAGATTTTATAGCTCAACATAACAGATATATAGACAATTTTAACGCCGCAACTTTAATTGACAACTCTGATAAAATTCAATTTTATCACAAATCAATTTTAGTACCAGGAGTCGAAAAATTTCCTTTTAAAAACAGTTTAACTCTATTTAAGCCCCTATTTGCAAAATTAGGTGGAGCTACGGGAAGCTATGGAAGCCAACTAGAACCTTCCGTTTTTTACAGCCAAAGTGGCATCGGAGTGGCGCCTATTATTTGTTACGAATCTATTTGGGGTAACTATGTAGCTCAGTACATGCAAAAAGAGGCACAGTTCATTGCTATTATTACCAATGATGCTTGGTGGGGAAATACATCAGGAAAAGACCAGCACTTGGCATACGCACGTCTAAGAGCTATAGAAACACGAAGATGGGTTGCCCGTTCAGCAAATACTGGCATATCCGCATTCATTAATCAACGTGGCGATGTTGTTCAAAAAACCAACTGGTGGAAAATAGAAGGGTTACGTCAAACTATTAATTTAAATACCGAAAAAACTTTTTACGTTCAACATGGCGACTGGTTAATCATGCCACTCATCTGCACAGAAATATGTTTAATAATCTGCTCATTTGCAATAGGTATTAAACGCAAGAAATTATCTTGCGTTATATCGAAAAAATAATACTTTTGTCGTACAACGTGGTTGTGTATATATTTTTATACAGAGTATAACACATTAAAAGGGAATTCGGTGTAAATCCGAAGCTATCCCCGTAGCTGTAAGTTCATTATCTATTTAGCATCCCTCGCCACTGTCCATATCATAGGACGGGAAGGCCGTTAAATAAAGAACAAGCCAGAAGACCTGCCAGTAACTAACACCAATTTCATTTAGCTTTCGGAGGAAAAGTATGTGAAATGTTCATTATCTATAAGCCTAAATTATATGTAAAGTTCTTCGTATAAATCTATCATAAGATTTTACGAGGACCTCGAACGCAAAAAATGAATTTTGACAAATCCATTATGATAAGATTTTGTCTAAAACATTCATAATCTGCCATTATTTCGGCATCACATAGACCACAAAATACTTATTAAAAATTCTATTTAAAACCAGTCACATGGCATCCTCTATTTTAACTCCACGATTAGCTTTTAAACCTTTTAAATACCAATGGGCCTATGAATATTGGTTTAAACAACAAAATGCACATTGGTTACATACCGAAATCAACATGCAAAAAGATCTTAAAGATTGGTTAGAGGAATTATCAAATGCCGAAAAAAATGTAATCGGAAACATACTAAAAGGATTTGCCCAAACAGAAACACATGTAGAAGATTATTGGACGCAATACGTTACACATTGGTTTCCTATACCCGAAATTAAAATGATGGCTACCGCTTTCGGCAACATGGAAACCATTCACGCAACGGCTTATTCCTATCTTAATGACACGTTAGGCTTAGATGATTTTCAGGCTTTTATGAGTGATACAGCCACCATGAATAAATTAGATGTACTTATCAACGTCAATAATAATGATTCGTCTATCGAACATATCGGACGCTCCATCGCATTATTTTCAGCATGTGCAGAAGGCATACAATTGTTCAGTTCATTCGCGGTATTGCTTTCATTTAGGAAAAAAAATTTACTAACAGGAATAGGTCAACAAATGATATTCTCCATTAGAGACGAAAGTTTACATAGCGAAGCAGGATGTAAGTTATTTCGAACACTTATCGAAGAAAATTCTGGCATTTTTACGGAATCATTCAAAAAAAGCATTTACGAAGGCGTCGACTTAGCACTTCAACTAGAATTCAATTATATCGATAAAATATTTGAATTAGGCGATTTAGAAAGTATCACAAAATCACAACTCAAAACATTTATGCATGATCGAGCAAATCGCAAACTACAAGAATTACTATTGTCGCCCGCATATACTGTAGATAATGCCCTCATACAAGAAATGGAATGGTTTTATCTAATGGTTTCAGGAGAACAACAAACCGATTTTTTCGCCAATCGAGAAACAGGATATGCTAAACCTAATGACGATTGGAATAATATAGAAGACCTATTTTGAAAACACGGAAAATTTCAATCACCTACATCATTTCACAAACTACATAAAAATGGAAACACACGTATTAGCGAAAAAAAAAGGTTGGAAATCTGGAATTGACTTTCCAGAATGGGGTAACAATGCCCTCTATCTAACTACTATACAAGGAGGCTATCTACAAACCCATGAAACACCTAAAGACGCTTATAATCGTTTAGCGACAACAGCTGCCCACCACCTCCAAGATGCAACTTTAGCCAAGGCATTTTTTAACATATTTTGGAATGGATGGCTCATCCCAGCAACACCCGTTATGTCTAATATGGGAACAGAAAGAGGATTACCCATTTCATGTTTTGCAGGATTAATCGGAGACGATATGTATGAAATTTATCGCAAAAATTTAGAAATGGCCATGTTATCAAAACATGGAGGAGGTACAGCCTATGATTTTTCTGCAATTCGACCAATTGGTTCAGCCATAAAGGCAGGACTCAATGGTAGCTCAGATGGAGTTATACCCTTTATAAAATCCTTCGATTCAACCATCCTTGCGGCAAAACAAGGTTCCATGAGAAGAGGAGCCGTAGCCATTTATCTTAATGCAGAACACGAAGAATACCGTTCTTTTTTAGAAATAAGAGAACCCAAAGGAGATATCAATAGGCAAGCACATAATGTACATCAAGGTAGTATTTTTTCCGATAATTTCATGGAACAAGTAGTCTCAAAACATGGAAAAGAACGTGAATTATGGTTAGAAACCATCAAAAAAAGAGTTAAAACAGGCGAACCTTACTGCTTTTTTATCGATAACGCTAACAAGCAGTTACCTGATTTTTTTCAGAAAAATAATCTACGAGTAAAACATTCCAACTTATGTTCCGAAATTATGCTACCAACAGATGACAAACATACTTTAGTTTGTTGCCTATCTTCCCTTAATCTACTCAAATGGGATGAATGGAAAGATACTAACACTGTACAATTGAGTATTTTATTTTTGGATGCCGTCATCACCGAATTTCTAAATCGGTCAACAACAATTATGGGTATTGAAGATGCGCATAAATTCGCCACAAAATCACGTGCATTAGGCTTAGGTGCATTAGGATGGCACTCTCTATTACAAAGCAAACTCATTCCATTTATTAGTCTAGAATCTAATGCATTAACCCGAATCATATTCGGACACATTCAACAAGAAGCAGAAAAGGCCACGCTATATCTAGCACAAAAATTTGGAGAGTCTGAATGGTGTAAAAATACTGGCAGAAGAAACTTAACCTGTTTGGCAATAGCACCTAATAGAAGCAGTTCAAAATTAGCAGGAGGATTATCTCAAGGGGTAGAACCTATAGCTGCTAACGTATATATGGACGACGATGCCAAAGGGATACACATTCGAAGAAACACATTTTTAGAAAATTTCTTAGAAAAAAAGGGACTAAATACACCTCAAGTTTGGGATCAGATTGCAGATGATAAAGGTAGTGTATTGCACCTAAAAGGTTTAAGTAAAGAGGAAAAAGATATTTTTCTTACATTCAAAGAAATCAATCAATTAGAATTAGTAAAGCAAGCTGCAATCAGACAAACTTATTTAGACCAAGGACAATCTATTAACCTCGCATTTTATCAAGATGCCCCCGCAAGATTCATTAATCAAGTTCATCTAGAAGCGTGGCATTCAGGTTTAAAATCTTTATACTACCTACGTTCAGAATCCATACTACGAGCAGATACCAAAATCATTCAGAGAGATTTATACTCAGAATGCCTATTGTGTGAAGGATGAAAGCAACAATAGCATCTATTTCAATAAATAGATGCTATTGTTGCCCCTAACACGATGTATTTAAAATTTTCTTATTAATTCTTTTAACCAAACTCGGACCTTCGTAAATAAAACCAGTATAAACTTGTACTAAACTAGCCCCACTCTTCAACTTTTCAAGAGCATCATTTTCATGATGAATACCTCCAACAGCAATAATAGGAAACTTCCCTTGCGAACGTTTCGATAAATAACAAACAATTTCAGTCGAACGTTGAAAAAGGGGCTTCCCACTTAACCCGCCCTGTTGTTCAATAATAGTTATCTTAGATTTTAAATTCTTTCTAGCAACAGTTGTATTAGTGGCTATAACACCAGATAAATTTGTTTCTAAAACAATATCAACAATATCATCTAATTGAGCATCGGTTAAATCCGGCGCGATTTTTAAAAAAATAGGTTTTACACGCGATTTTTCAGCACTACGTTGCTGTAATCCATTTAAAATTCGTTTTAATGGTTCTTTTTCTTGTAATTCTCGCAGATTAGGAGTATTAGGAGAACTCACATTAACAACAAAATAGTCGACAACATCATATAATACATCCAAACATTTAACATAATCATCCAATGCGCGTTCATTAGGCGTAGTTTTATTTTTACCGATATTACCTCCTATAATGATTCCATCTCGCTTAATAGATTTTAAGCGAGCCGCAACAACATCAACACCCAAATTATTAAACCCCATTCTATTAATCAAAGCCTCATCCTCTTCCAAGCGAAACATTCTTGGAGAATCATTCCCCGGTTGCGGCAAAGGTGTCACCGTTCCAATTTCAACAAATCCAAAACCACAACAACTCATCTCTTCAATAAATTCGGCATTTTTATCAAATCCTGCCGCAAGACCAACGGGATTTTTAAATTTAATCCCACAAATTTCTCGCTCCAACAATTGATTATTAACATTTAAAAAATATTTGAACAAATTTTTAACTCCCCATATACCAAATACGCGTTTTAAACTCTTGGTTACGAAATTGTGTGCCGTTTCTGGTTCAAGAAAAAAAAGAAAAATTCTAATAATTCGATACATAATTCTTACGTAAATAAATTGAAAAAGGCAATACTATTAGGTACTGCCTTGGGTTCTATATTAATTTCCTGTTGGACTTTGCTTCTGTTTATCAATCTGCTCTTGATGTTCCCTTTGTTCCCTTTTCAAAGCTTCCAGCTGCTCTGGCGACACTTGCTGTTGTGCTTTTTTCAATGCCTCTAACAATTGAGGTGGAATATCTTGCTGACCTCCTGTTTTTCCCAAATTATTCAAATTAAACATCGGAGATTTACCTTTTTTTCCCAAATTACTTAAACACATTTGATACATCACATTCAAGTTAACCTTATCCTTAATATGTTGTTTCACAAAATCAAAATCCGCAAGTGCCTTTTCATATTGCTGAGTATAAAAATAGCTATATCCTCTAAATTCACGTGCTCTTAAAACACTTTCCAAACTAGATTCATCAGACAAAAATTGAGTAAAATGATTAATTGCGGCAGAATAATCTTTTTTATTATAAGACATAGCAGCCAAATTGAAAGAATTTTGGTTTTTGGGTGTAATACGACGATTATTAACACTTTGCTTTAGTTGAAGTAAAGACGAATCTTGCCCAGTGTTTTTAATAGCAGAATCAATCATTAATGTTGCAGATTTTTTATCTCCACTCCGTTCGTATAAAGATGCCGCATTTAACCACGCCTGTTTATCACTAGGCATCTTTGTTAGATAATTTCTTACCACCTTAAGTGCAGCAGGAAAATCATTTTTCATCACCAACAAATCACTCATTAAACCAATACTACCCCAAAACAATGGTTTCACTTTCGCCGATTTTTTAGCATAGTATAAGGCACTATCGAGATTATTCAATTTAAAATGACAAAAAGCAGAAAGATACTCTACACGACCATCCCATGGGCTAGAAGCATCTCCATTAAGTACATTGAGTGCTTTTCGATAATTATTTTCGGTCACATAATAACGTCCCTTGACAACAGCCATCGGCTCTTCAACTACTGTCATATCAGGAATTTTAGGAATACGCCTTTCTAATTCCTCTCCAGTCAATTTAGGTTTGGGTTGTGCTGAGTCTTGAGCAATAATCCACTGAATTTTAGAAGATTGATAATTAATCCATAAAATCCAAGTACCCAAAACTAAAATACAACTTATGACATAAATAAGAGGCTTACTATACCGATGAAGTTTCGTATTGACAAAATCATTCGGTTGTTTAACAATAAATAAATTAGAAGAATAAACTATACTAATAGCAACGAAAGACCCTAATATAATTTGCATAGCAGGTCTATCTGCGGGAAAATTGAAAAATGCATCCACTGAATAAGCGGCAGCACCAAATAATCCAAGAAATAACGCTGAATTATTAAACTGTAAATCAGCGTCTTCTTCATCACCCTCACTTTTATGATTTCTGAAGAAATTAACCCCAATCAGTACAAAAATGCCCACAAATGCTAAACCTCCAAACACCCCTAACTCAGTAAATGTTTCAACAAAGTCATTATGGGCTTTATACATGTAAGTAAACGAACCATTGGTTTCATTTTCATATTTTAACACTTTAACCTTCCAGTTACCTATCCCTGCCCCTAACATAGGTCCATCCTTAAATAATCGCCATGAATTTTTCCAAGAAGTTAGGCGAAGATTGATAGAGCCATCATTAGAAAGATTTTTAACATCAATAGAAGCAAGACGATCGGCGACATTAACATTAAATTTATCATCATTTTTAGGATATAAATAGTTCTTAGTCATCGTAAAAACAAACAACGACAACGCAATGGACACAGCCAATGGAATCACATATGACCAGTAATTTTTCCAATTTCTTCGCGTACTTCTTATTTGAACATAAAGTAGATAACCAGCTAAAATGACAAACAAAAAAAAGATACCTAGGTAAGACGCCCGAGCACTTAAAAACCAAATACTCAAAAAAGCTCCAAAACTAGCAGCAAGTCCAATTTTTTTCCAAAAAGATTTATCTCTTAAATAAAGCCACAAGGCAAAAGGAATTTTGACTAAAATAGCTGACGAAAAAATATTTTTGTTGGAATAATTAGACTTTATCTGATCGATTCCAGTAATTTTCATGCTGATGTATTTATTCACTTCATTTAACAAAACAAACACATCATACAATAACACCAATGTCATCGCCTGAGCCAAATGACTTAAATAACGCTTATCTAAAGAAATAAGCATACTCAATATAATTGCAGTTGTGAAAGTCGTAAAGTATTTCGAGCACGTTATAACTGCCTCGCCAAAATTCACAATTTTGGCTAACGATAAGAACATAAAGAAAATGTAAACAGCGTAAGACAGCCCCACTGGATTTTTAAAAAACACCCATCTAAAGTATTGATTATTCTTAAAAGTATCAGTAGTAAACATGTACGAATAAATAACCAAATTAAATGCAGACAAGATTAAAAAATGAGTTGCATTAGTATCCCAAGCACCTAAATGGGGAATAAAAGCGAACCAAGCATAAGCCCAAACGAGTATAACGTAAAATATATTAAGAGAATTTTTTTTATCACCCGACGAAGTATTTTTTTTATAAGTTGTAGTTTTCTTTGCTTGAATATCGGATTTAGCAACAGTCGCTTTCGCATTAGGGTATAGGGGTTGATTAAATCTACTTTTAGCAGCCATAGGTTAAATGTTTACAGTTTATCTCAAATTATTTCAGCTATTCATCAATTCTTCAATATGATCCGCCTCTATAGGGACATTATCTGTCAAATCGACATTTCCAAATTCGGTCAGCAAAATATCATTTTCTAATCTAATACCCAAATTTTCATTTGGAATATATATTCCAGGCTCACAAGTTAGTACATTCCCCACTTGCAAAGGAGAGTACCTATCTCCAATATCATGAACATCTAAACCTAAAAAATGCGAAACCCCATGCATAAAATAACGCCTATATAAAGGGTTGGAAGCATCTTGTTTTTCTACATCGTGTCTATCAATAAGACCTAAATCTATTAATTCACTTTGCATAATTAATCCAATATCCTTATTATAATCATCTAATAAAACCCCTGGCTTAAGCATTAATTTGGCCTGCCTTAAAACTCTCAATACGGCGTTATATACTTTTCTCTGTCTTTGAGAGAAACGCCCTCCAATAGGAATAGTACGTGTCAAATCCGCATTATAATTATAATATTCAGCACCAAAGTCTAATAACAATATCTCGCCATCAACACATAGTTTGTTATTTTTCGTGTAATGCAAAGTACAAGAAGCTATACCAGAAGCTATAATAGGCAAATAAGCATGCCCAGCAGCTCTATTAGAAATAAATTCGTGAATAATTTCAGCTTCAATTTGATACTCGTAAACATTAGGTTTAACAAATTTCAAAATACGCTCGAAAGCTTTTTGAGTAATGTTGCAGGCTTTTGTAATCAATTCTATTTCTTGAATTGATTTTATGGCCCTTAAATTCCTCATAATCGGAGCTAAACGTTTATAGTGATGTAAAGGAAATTTAGCCTTTATTAGCTCCATGAACCTAAAGTCGGCGTAAGCCACCGTGCTGGAATATCGTTCATGTTCATTCGTATTTAAATAAATTATTTCAGAATGACACACGATGTGAGGCAAAAAACTCCAAAATTCATCTGACCAAAAAACTGTATCGATTCCAGAAAGATTACTTGCATCCTCCTTACTCAGAGATTTACCATCCCAAATAGTCTCATCTTCATCAGATCGTTTAATAAATAAAATTTGCTGGTACTTTTCATAGTGTGAATTAGGGAACAATAACAGATACGTTTCCTCTTGATTAATTCCCGTTAAATAAAACAAATCTGGATTTTGTTTAAACGCAAAAGATTGATCTCCGCTTTTTGGAAAAACATCATTAGAACACAATAAAACAACAGAATTAGGCGATAATTGCTCGATTAACCTCAACCTATTTAAGACAAATAAACTTGAATCTACAGAAATATTCTCTAGCATACTTACAGGGCAAACGCATTAAAAATTCATGAGTGTTTGTAAATAAGAAATGTCCATAGCGGCTATCCTCCTTTTTCTTTTCATACTGCATGTTTTTGTTTTGTCGTTTTTGATGATATTCAAAGCTACTTTATTTATTAGCGAGAAGT
>CANJWF010000002.1 GCA_947478315.1 Sphingobacteriaceae bacterium
AGAAATTTTCGAGTTGGGGGTGTTGTGCATAACTATTGAGTTCTCCTAATTTGATGTAAACGCGTTCTAAAAGTGTATGAATGATGGGGTCTGTAATAATCCATTGATGGTGAATGTTGTTCGGAATAAAATATTTGGTATGAGCAATTGTTTCAGTTTCTCCTGAAATGAACTTTTCTAAAAAAATATTTTCTTTCGACATAATTCTTTTTTAAGTAACCTTTATGATTCAAAGGTAAACAAAAAGATGATTAATGTTCAACTATTGAGTGAAATAGGATATTGTAATAGGATGTGTAAATAGTTTTTCTTCATGATTGTGAGACAGTTATTACGAATGTTTGTTGGGTATACGTGTAGTTTGGATATTTTGGTATTGGGTCGTGTATCCAAATGTATGATGAATAGAACAAATATAACTTATTGCCTCATGGCTATCAACCAACGTACCTTATCTCTTACTTTCTTTTTCCGCAAAAGAAAGTAAGCAAAGAAAACTCGTCGCTGATTTTTTTGCTATTTTTTTGTTGGGGCTTAGGCTACCCTATATTGCCCGCAAAAAATAAGGCGACAGGTTAAGTTTAACGTTAATGGAGTTCTTTTGTATAGTCGAAATACATTCATCATACATTTGGATACACTACCTGGTATTTTATATTCCTGCGAGGCAAACAACAAATTCTCCTTTAACGCCTTGGTTGTTGAAATATTGTTTTAATTCTAATAGGTTGCCTCTGATGGTTTCTTCGTAAATTTTAGAAATTTCTCGGGTAATGCTTGCCTGTCGTTCGCTTCCGCAATGGAGAATGAGTTCGTCAATTGTTTTTAATAAACGATGGGGAGATTCATAAAAAACGATGGTTCGTGTTTCTTTGGCTAATTCTTTTAAACGTGTTTGCCGACCTTTTTTGAGGGGCAAAAATCCCTCGAAAGTAAATCTATCAACAGGTAATCCGGCACAAACTAAGGCAGGTACAAAAGCGGTAGCTCCTGGTAAACAGGTTACTTTTAGGTTATATTTGATAACTTCTCTTACTAAATAAAATCCTGGATCTGAAATAGCAGGTGTACCTGCATCTGATATTAAAGCAATGTTTTTACCTTCTTTTAAAAATTTAATAATTTCTTTGGTGGCTTGGTGTTCGTTATGTTGGTGGTGTGAGAATACTTTTTTCTCTATGCCAAAATGTTTAAGTAATGGTATACTATTACGAGTGTCTTCGGCTAAAATGAAATCTACTTTTTTGAGGATATTCACAGCTCTAATGGTCATATCTTCTAAATTGCCTATTGGTGTTGGCACTAAAAAGAGTTCACCGCTATCTGTTTCTTTTTTTTCCATGATTATAAAAATTATAACAAAGTAATTGCTAAATCTATCTTTGTAAAAAAATTAAAAAAATTATGTTGCAAGTTAGTTACATCCGCGAAAATAGAGATGAGGTTTTACAACGACTTTCTGTAAAAAATTTTAAACTCTTACATCTTATTGATGAGGTACTTTTATTGGATGATAAGCGCCGTCAAACTCAAAATCAGTTAGATAATCTTTCGGCAGAAGCGAATGCTATTGCCAAAGAAATAGGTGAATTGATGAAAAAAGGTGATAAAGAACAAGCTGATATTTTAAAAAATAAAACACAAGAGTCTAAAGAGACGATTAAAGTGTTCTTAGATGCTTTGAATACGGTTGAACAAGAGCTCTACAATAGTTTAGTATTGATTCCTAATTTGCCTCATTCGTCTGTTCCTAAAGGTATTATGGCTGAAGATAATGAAACAGTTTTGGAGTTAGGAAATAAACCCATTTTACTTGAAGGTGCATTGCCTCATTGGGAATTGGCTACTCGTTATGATTTGATTGATTTTGAGTTGGGGGTAAAAATAGCTGGGGCTGGTTTTCCCGTTTACAAAGGTAAGGGTGCTAAATTGCAACGTGCGCTCATTAATTTCTTTTTGGATGAAGCTGAAAAAGCGGGTTATAGGGAGATGCAACCACCTGTGGTAGTTAATGAGGCATCTGGTTTTGGAACAGGACAATTACCTGATAAGGAAGGGCAAATGTACCATATAGGCGTAGATGGGTTATACTTAATTCCTACGGCAGAAGTGCCTGTTACGAATCTTTATCGTGATATTATTTTAAAGGAACAGGAATTACCTATTAAAAATACGGCTTATACACCTTGTTTTAGGCGTGAGGCGGGTTCTTATGGTGCACACGTGCGGGGTTTGAATCGCTTGCATCAGTTTGATAAGGTAGAAATTGTGCAGATTGTTCATCCTGAACAGTCTTATACGGTATTGGAGGCTATGAGTGTTTATGTGCAGTCGTTACTCCAAAAGTTGGAATTGCCGTATCGTGTGTTAAGACTGTGTGGTGGGGATATGAGTTTTGCTTCGGCTCTTACTTATGATATGGAGGTATGGAGTGCTGCACAAGCAAGATGGTTAGAGGTAAGTTCTGTTTCTAATTTTGAAACTTTTCAAAGTAATCGTCTTAAACTACGTTTTAAAGATAGTTTAGATGGTAAAAATAAATTAGCGCATACACTTAATGGAAGTGCATTGGCTTTGCCTCGTATTGTTGCTGCTTTGTTGGAAAATAATCAAACAGAAAAAGGGATACGGATACCCGATGCTTTGGTTCCTTATACGCGCTTTGAGTGGATTGATTAGTTATATTTTATTAATGTATAGCAACCATACTGCGTTGCTTTATGAGTATTCCTCCTATGTGGCTATATAAGTTTTGAAATTTGATAGGTCCTGAATAAGGTTTTTGTAATACCCAAGCTCCCTCGTATATGCCAATATGGTAGCATCCTGATATTTTTTGTTTAAAGTTAGGTTGGGCAAATACACCATTGAATAGTAGGGTGTCATTTTTGAGTAGGTAGGTTCCTTTTGCGTATTCTGAAAAATGGGTTTTGCTACAAGTGTCGGGGAAATAATTGGCTTTGTTGTAGGTATCCATCTCTAGATAAAAAGAATCTTTTCTGAAAGTGACTTGATGTGTGGTGTAGCTAAGGGATTGGTTCCGAAATGGGATAGAATCTTGTATCCAAGTGCCTTGTAGGAATGTAATAGTTGCTCCTGATTGATGGCTACGCCATTGGCAAGCACTCAGAAGGCTAATGGATAGGCTTGAGAGGATGATAATTAATCGATTGTAGGGTTGTGTCATAATGTGAACTACTTATTTGATAGGGGGTTGTTTTTTTGATTAAAGTATTGATAGGTGATTTGGGCTTTGTGTGTTTGGATAATTGTGTTGAGTTCGGCTAAACTTGCTTCTTGTATTTTTTTTATTGATTTGAAGTGGGTTAACAGCTTGTTAGCGGTATTTTTTCCGATTCCTTTAATATTTTCTAATTCGGTTACTAGGGTGCTTTTGTCTCTTTTTTTCCGATGGGCTGTTATGCCAAATCTGTGCGCTTCGTCGCGAAGTTGTTGAATAATTTTTAGTGTTTCCGATTTTTTGTCTAAATAAAGTGGGTAAGGGTCGTTGGGATAAAATAGTTCTTCTAATCGTTTGGCAATGCCAATGATCCTTACTTGGTGTTCGATACCTAATTTTTTTAAACTTTTAATGGCAGATGATAACTGCCCTTTTCCTCCGTCTATAACAATTAATTGAGGTAGGGGTTGATTTTCTTCTAATATGCGTTTGTAGCGACGGTAAACGGCTTCTTCCATGGTGGCAAAATCGTTAGGTCCTTCAACGGTTTTGACATTAAAAAATCGGTAGTCTTTTTTTGAAGGTTTTCCATTCTTAAATACGACAATGGCTGAAATGGGATATTGTCCTTGAAAATTGGAATTGTCGAAACATTCGATGTGTTTGGGTAGTTGGTTGAGGCGCAGGTCTTGTTGCATTTGAAGGAGTAACCTTTCGATTCGTATATGTGGGTTTAGTTTTTCGTATTGTTCTAACCTTTCTTTTTTAAAGTAGAGTACATTTTTTTTAGATAATTCGAGTAGTTTCTTTTTGTCGCCTAAGGTAGGTACAGTGAATTTGATGCCTTCGATTTCTGCTATTGGAAAGGGTACGATAATTTCGTGTGCAAGACCGTTAAAACGATTACTAAATTCAGATATGGCTATGGTTAATAGTTCTTCATCGGTTTCATCTAAGCGTTTTTTAATTTCTATGGTTTGGGTTTGCACTACAGTTCCGTTCATTATTTTTAGGTAGTTAACAAAGGCGTGTTGGGTATCTGCGCTAATATTGAAAACGTCTATATTATGAATGGTATTGCTAACTACGGTGGATTTGCTTTGATAGTTACTTAATAGGTCTAATTTATTTTTTATTTTTTGTGCTTGTTCGAATTGTAGATTTTGTGCGGCAATTTCCATTTCGGTTTTAAGGGTGTTTAGTACTGGATTAATTTTTCCGTTTAGTATTTCTTTGATTTTTTCAATATTGTAATTGTAATCTGTTTGTGTTTGTAGGTTTTGGCAAGGTCCTTTGCAATTTCCGATTTGGTATTCTAGGCATACTTTGTATTTTCCGTTTTGTATGTTTTTATCGGATAGGTTTAGATTGCAGTTCCGTAGTGGGAATAATTGTTTGATGAGGTCTAAAACGGTGTGCATCATGGTTACGGAACCGTAGGGTCCAATATATTTGGAGCCATCTTTAATTATTTTTCGTGTCCAAAATAGTCTGGGGTATGGCTCGTTTTTGATGACTATCCAAGGGAATGTTTTATCGTCTTTGAGGAGTACGTTGTAGCGTGGTTGGTGTTTTTTGATAAGATTGTTTTCGAGTAACCAAGCATCGATTTCACTGTCAACAATGGTGAAGCTAATTTTTTTAATCTTAGTTACTAATACGCGGGTTTTTGTGTTGAGTTCAGCGTGGTCTCTATTGAAATAGGAGCTTACTCTTTTTTTGAGATTTTTGGCTTTCCCGATGTAAATAATTTTGTCGTTTTCGTCGTAAAATTGATATACCCCAGGGTTATGGGGTAATTTTTTTAGTGTGTCTTGTATTGAGAAATGGTTATGCATGGATTATTGAGACAATAATGGGTTATTGTTAATGGTATCGGCATCTTCTACATATTTGTTGTCGATTTGTTTTCTGGTTTTAGCACCTAATTCTTTTAATTTTTCAGTACTTACTACTAAATTGCCTCTTCCGGTGGTTAATTTTTTCATGGCATTGCCGTAATGTTCTTGTGCCTTGTCTAAGCTGTTACCTACTTTATCTAAATCTTCTACAAAGTTTGCGAACTTCTCGTATAATGTTCCTGCTTGTTCGGCAATTTTTAGTGCATTTTTGGTTTGTTTATCTTGTCGCCAAATGGATTCTACCGTTTTTAATGTTGCTAATAGTGTGGTTGGTGTGACGATTACAATTTTTTTGCTCCATGCGTAGTCGAACAGTTCGTTTTCGTAACGCAATGCAATTGAAAACGAGGATTCTATGGGCATAAATAATAGTACGAAATCGGGAGAATCTAATTTTGAACCGTCTTTTCTTCGCAAGTCTTCGTATGATTTACTTGCTAATTCTTTGACGTGATTTTTGATGGATTCGATATGTTGTTTGAGGTAAACTTCTTTTTGTTCATCGTTGTCTTCGTTTACTAATTTTTCATAGGCTGTGAGTGATACTTTAGAGTCAATAACAATGTCTTTGCTGTCGGGTAGGTGAATGACCACGTCGGGTTTGAATCTTTTGCCATCGTCGTTGGTAAGTTGTAATTCTTTCCCTTGTGTGGTATAGTTTTCTCCGTTTACCAATCCGGATGATTCTAATACTCGTTCTAATATCAATTCGCCCCAATTGCCTTGTTTTTTGGTGTCCCCTTTTAGTGCTTTGGTTAGGTTATGGGCTTCTTGGCTGATTTTTTGATTCATGTCAAAAAGTTGCTGAATACTCCCTTTTAGTACGTTTCTTTCTTCTGCTTCTGCTCGATAGGTTTTATCTACTTTTTCTTCAAAGTCTTTTATTTTTTCTTTAAGTGGATTGAGTATGCCATCGAGGTTCAGACGGTTTTGTTCTGTAAACTTGGCGGTTTTTTCGTCTAAGAGTTTATTGGATACGTTTTCAAATTCTATTTTGGCTTTTTGATAAAAATTTTCTAGGTCTGCAATTTTTTCTCGTTGTGCTTTAAAATAGGCTCTTGAACTTTCTAGTTGTTGGTTGGCTTGTGCTGTTTTCTCTCTTTCTTCGGCAAGTTGTTTTTGAAGATTGTTTTTCTCATCTTGGAAGTTTTTAAAAGTATAGTTTTTCTCTTGTTCGAGTAATTCAATTTTACCCAATGCTTGCCCTAATTGATATTTGAATTGTTCACGTTCTTTGTTGTTATCCTGTTCTGTTAATAAATTTTTAGGGTTATTTTTTTTAAAAAAAATAAAAATGCTTAGCGTTAGTATAACGACTGATATGAGCAAAACAATGGTTTCCATTAGGTGAAATTTTGTTCAAAAATACTAATTTGAAGGTTGTTTGGGGGGACTTTTATATGAACTTAAAATATATAAACAACGATGTTGCCTGTTTTTTATCAAGAAATATTAGTAGAAGCTGGTTGCGATGAAGCTGGTAGAGGTTGTTTGGCTGGTCCTGTGGTTGCTGCTGCAGTTATTTTACCAAAGAATTATGTGAATGGTGGATTAAATGATTCTAAACAGTTGACAGAAAAGAAACGTTTTTTATTACGAGAAGAAATAGAACGGGATGCGATTGCTTTTGGAGTGGGACTGGTAAGTAATGAAGAAATTGATTGCATTAATATTTTAAATGCGTCTTTTTTAGCGATGCATAGGGCTATTGAAAAACTTGTTGTGATTCCCGAATTGTTATTGATAGATGGTAATCGTTTTGAGGCGTATCCAAATATTCCGCATTGTTGTATAGTAAAAGGTGACCAAAAGTATATGTCTATAGCTGCTGCGTCTATTTTGGCAAAAACTTATCGGGATGATTTGATGGATGTCTTGGCAATTGATTTTCCTCTATATGATTGGCAAAAAAATAAGGGTTACCCGACTTTAAAGCATAGAAAAGCTGTTTTGGAACATGGTTTTACTCCTTTACATAGACGTTCGTTTTCTGTGAAAGCCTAATTTTTAATTAGGCTTTTGTCGTAACATAAAAAATATTTTTGCACGGTTTTGGCTAATGCTTCTAGGTTGGTGTTATCGGATGCTTGTGTGATATCTAGTATATTATTGTTTTTTGACAGAATGCTAATTTTTGTATCTCCGATGTTATAGGCATTATTTTTTATGGTATCTGTGAAGGTAAAATAGCTTATATTTTCTTTTGCACACATAAATTTGAATAGTGTTTTTTGTTCCCAATTTTTAATTTCTTCTTTAGAAAAGGGTTCATTTTTAATTTCGATGTGATATAGGTGTCTGTAAATAAGGTTATGACATAGATGTGATAGGATAGGGTCTGTATGTTCTGCCCAAACTTTGATAGCGGTAAAAATATCGTGATCGTCTAAGTGTGAGAAGTGTGTAAGGTTATTCGTGTTGCTCAAAAAATCTGAATAGGCGATTTCTTGATGTAAGAAATAGGATAAACTGGGTGTTGCAAAGAGTTTTTCTCCTTCAAGTGCTAAATATTTTGCACGTTTTAGTATTTTTATGAGTAGTTGTTCGGCGGCTATAACGGTTTTATGAAAATATACTTGCCAATACATTAACCGTCTGGCAATCAAAAATTTTTCTACTGAATAGATTCCTTTTTCTTCTATTACTAACTGATTGTTTTTTACGTCTAACATGGCAATAATTCTGTCGAATCCGACTACGCCTTCTGCTACTCCTGTGAAAAAACTATCGCGATTTAGATAATCTAAGCGGTCTAAATCTAGTTGTCCCGATATGAGTTGGGATAGAAATTTTTTTGGATACTGGTGATTAAATATGGCAATAGCAATAGTTAATTGCTGTGCGAATTGTTCATTTAGTTTGTTCATGAACCATTGAGACAAAGTTTCGTGGGAAATATTAGAAACAATGGTGTGTTCTAATGCGTGTGAGAAAGGTCCATGACCAATGTCATGCAGGAGTATGGCAATTAGCGCGCCTTCTTCTTCTTCTTCATTAATCAGTTGCCCTTTATTACGTAAGGTTTCTATGGCTAATTGCATAAGGTGCATGGCTCCAATGGCATGATGAAATCGGGTATGTAGTGCTCCTGGATATACTAAATGCGTCATTCCAAGTTGTTTAATATATCGCAATCGTTGAAAGTAGGGATGTTCAATGAGTTCAAGAATCAATGAAGAAGGTATCCTAATGAATCCGTAAACAGGGTCGTTAATTATTTTCAGATGTTTTTTCATTAGAATATAATTGGTTTTAAGGTCTAATGGACTGCAGAGCGCTGGTTATGCCCAAACGATTATTCATTTGTATTTTTTCCTTAATGGTATTTATGAATGTAAAGCATTTCATCAAGAAAATGTGAGGGACTAATTTACAACAAAAGCCCGAGTGAACTATCACTCAGGCTTTTGTTTGTCTTTGAAAACGATTGATTAAGGTTTTTTAGGTTCTTCTTTTCCGTCTTCTTTTTTACATTTTCTTTCACACTTCTTTTCACATTTTTCATGGTGATTTTTACAGCATTTTTTTTCTTTTTTACAATGCTCACTACCGTTAAGAATGCTTGCTCCTGCCATAGTTACTGTAGCTAAAAAAGCTAAACTCAATAAGATTTTTTTCATTTTTTCATTTTTTAAGTAAGAATGTTACAAAACAGCGTACTCCTTGCGAGCAATACCTCATGATAAAGGTAGTGATTTTTACAGATTGTTTAAATTTCATCCGACTATTTTCTTAATGCTACAGATTATCCATACTTAAACTTGTTAAGTACCCATTTTGATTAAAAATTTGACAAAAAAACCTATTTTTTCAAGCAATTTTGGGTGCTAAGTAAAAATTTGATAAATATTTAAACAGTCTCTTATTCTTTGGATTTATTTTTTTATACGCAGAGAGCATACATACTTTGACAGACAAAAATTGCACATTTTCTCTTCTGTTTGCACATTTTTACATTGATTATCAGTGTTTTTTGCAAAAAAATACACAAATTTTCTTAATCGTTTTTTATAAGATTGTATAAGTAAAATCGAAAGATTTATAAAGGGTCTGATTCTTAAAATTAAAATTATAAAAAAATGAAAAAGTTTTATTTGAATTGCTTCATGGTTGCATTGGCCATGGCTTTGTTCGCAAAAAATGTGACAGCTGAGAGTGAAAATTTAGAACTTATGATGCATGAAGAAAGTTTGCCGTTAGTATACAGTCCCAATGGGGATGGACGGGGAGATACTTTCTTTTTGGAGGAATTAGAAGATATTTCAGGTAAGGGTTTTGTTTTTGAAGTTGTAGATATGCGTACGCACGCTGTAATTTACAATACACAGAATTATGAAAATAACAGCTGGGATTTTGTAGATCGCCATGGGAAGCAATTAATTTCAGATCCAGCTCGTCCCTACGGGTTTGTAATTCGCTCTTCTAATGGTGAGAGGGTAGTGATGAGGGGTTACTTCATGTTAGTTTATTGATAAATGTTACAATAATGGAGAGATAAATTTTATCTCTCCATTATTTAGTAACCTAGGTTAGGTGCTAACCATCTTTCTGCTTCTTGTAAGGATAGGTTTTTTCTTGTGGCATAATCTGTTACTTGGTCTCTCCCAATTTTTCCTAATCCAAAATAGCGACTTTTTGGATGTGCGAAATAAAATCCACTTACTGCAGCCGCAGGATACATTGCCATATTTTCGGTTAGATGAATATTTGCTGATTTTTCGGCATTTAATAATTCGAATAAAATAGTTTTTTCAGTATGATCTGGACAGGCGGGATAACCTGGCGCAGGTCTTATTCCTTGATATTTTTCAGATATTAAATCTTCGTTATTAAGTTCTTCACAGGATACATAACCCCAGTGCTTCTTTCTTACTAACTCGTGCATTTTTTCAGCAAAAGCTTCGGCTAAACGATCGGCAATTGCTTTAACCATGATACTGTTATAGTCGTCATGTTGTTTTTCAAATTCTGCTACTAGCTCGTTGCATCCTAAGCCTGTTGTTACTGCAAATCCTCCAAGGTAGTCGCGTATACCAGATTCCTTGGGGGCAATAAAATCTGATAGTGCATAATATGCTTCGTCTTTGGGTTTACTGATTTGTTGACGTAGTGTATGTATGGTAGATAAGATTTGCGTCCTATCGTCATCTGTGTATAGTTGAATATCATCTCCTATACTGTTTGCAGGCCAAAAACCGATAACACCTGATGCTTTTAATAGTTTTTTGTCAACTATTTTTTTGAGTAATAGCTGGGCATCATTAAATAGTTTTTGGGCTTCTGAGCCTATGATAGGGTCTTTTAAAATACGAGGATATATACCTTTTAATTCCCATGTGTGAAAGAATGGCGACCAGTCTATATAAGGCAATAAAATAGACAAATCAAAGTCAGGGAATGTTTTTGTACCGATGAATAATGGCTTAAAAATATCTTTGTATCCGAAATCAATTTTAAATCGATGTTTTCTTGCAAAATCTAGTGAGACTAAGTTTTTTTCTGTGTTTTTATTCAAATGCTTTTCTCGAAGAGTTTGGTATTCTTTTTTTATTCCTTCTATGTATGTCGATTTTTGTTCGTTAAGTAGGTTTGTGCAAACGGTTACACTTCTTGATGCATCAAGTACGTGTACGGTAGCTCCTGAGTAATTAGGGTCTATTTTTACGGCAGCGTGTATTTTGGAGGTGGTAGCTCCTCCAATGAGTAGGGGAATGGTAAAATGTTCTCTTTCCATTTCTTTGGCGAAGTGTACCATTTCATCTAGTGAGGGAGTAATCAATCCACTTAACCCGATAATATCTACATTATGTTTTTTGGCTTCTTCTATAATTTTATTGGCAGGAACCATTACGCCCAAGTCAATTACTTCAAAGTTATTGCAAGCTAATACGACTGAAACAATATTTTTGC
The DNA here is from genome assembly GCA_947478315.1 of Sphingobacteriaceae bacterium. Taxonomy (GTDB): domain Bacteria; phylum Bacteroidota; class Bacteroidia; order Sphingobacteriales; family Sphingobacteriaceae; genus CANJWF01. The sequence goes on from CANJWF010000002.1 coordinate 10,993, forward strand.
CAATATCATGCACATCTCCTTTAACGGTAGCTATCAATATTTTTCCGGCATTTTTTCGTTCTCCAATGGTTGGATTTTTTAACTTTTCTTCTTCGATATAGGGTAATAGATAAGCAACGGCTTTTTTCATTACTCTTGCACTTTTTACTACTTGTGGGAGAAACATTTTTCCTTCGCCAAACAAGTCTCCGACAATGTTCATTCCGTTCATTAGAGGCCCTTCAATGACTTCGAGGGGTTTTTCGTATTGTTGACGTGCTTCTTCTACGTCTTCATCTAGGTATTCAATAATACCTTTGATGAGTGCGTGTGATAGTCTTTCTTGTACGGGTTTTTTACGCCATTCTTCGTCTTTTACAATTTCTTTGCCTTTGCTTTTTACGGTCTCTGCAAATTCTACTAAGCGTTCAGTTGCATCGTTTCTTCGATTTAATAAAACATCTTCTACGCGTTCCAAGAGGTCTTTTGGAATCTCTTCGTATACTTCTAACATTCCTGCATTGACAATGCCCATGTCTAATCCTGCTTTGATGGCATGGTATAGAAATGCTGAGTGCATGGCTTCTCTAACTACATTGTTGCCTCTAAATGAAAAAGATATATTGCTAATTCCTCCACTTACTTTTGCTTCTGGTAAATTATTTTTTATCCAATGGGTAGCTTCTATGAAGTCAACGGCATAATTGTTATGTTCTTCGAGTCCTGTTGCTACGGTTAGGATGTTAGGGTCGAAAATGATGTCTTGAGGTGGGAATCCGACTTCGTTTACTAAAATGTTGTAGGAGCGTTGGCAGATTTCAATTCTTCGTTGTAGGCTATCGGCTTGTCCTTGTTCGTCGAATGCCATTACTACGGTTGCTGCTCCGTATTTTAGTACTTTTTGTGCATGTTCTTTAAATTTTTCTTTACCTTCTTTAAGTGAAATTGAGTTGACAATACCTTTTCCTTGTAAACATTTAAGTCCTGCTTCGATAACACTCCATTTTGAAGAGTCTATCATGATGGGTAATTTAGCAATATCGGGTTCGGAGGCAACGAGATTCATAAATTTAATCATGGCGGCTTCGGAATTAATCATGCCTTCGTCCATGTTGATGTCGATAATTTGGGCACCTCCTTCTACTTGCTGCCGAGCTACGGTAAGTGCACTTTCGTAGTCTTCTGACAAGATAAGTTTAGCGAATTTGGGTGAACCTGTTATGTTTGTTCGTTCTCCAATATTTACAAAATTGGTTTCTGGGGTTATGTTTAAAGCTTCTAATCCGCTTAGACGTAAATAGGGTTTTATTGTTGGAATGATTCTTGGTGGATATTGTGCTGCTTTTTGTGCGATACATCGGATGTGTTCGGGTGTTGTTCCGCAACATCCTCCAACGATGTTCACAAATCCGTTAATGATAAAATCTTCTACTAAATGGGCAGTTTCGTGTGCCGTTTCATCGTATTCTCCAAATTCGTTGGGTAAACCTGCATTGGGGTAAGCTGAAATGAAAAAAGGAGCTTTTTGTGATAGCTCTTCTATATGTGGTCGCATATCTTTGGCTCCTAAAGCACAATTGAGTCCGATGCTTAGCAAATTGGCGTGTTGTAGTGAATTTAAGAATGCTTCTACGGTTTGCCCTGACAGTGTTCTTCCGCTAGCATCGGTAATGGTTCCTGAAACCATAATCTGAATACCTTCTGGAAATTTTTTTGTAAAGGTTTCATTTCCTTTTAGTTCGTTTTCGTATTTATTAATAGCAACTATGGCGGCTTTGGTGTTTAGTGTATCAGTAATGGTTTCTAGTAGTAATAAATCGGCGCCACCGTCTATTAATCCTCGTATTTGATCATAATAAGCGTCTGCTAAATTGTCGAAAGTAACTGCTCGGTATCCGGGGTCATTTACGTCTGGAGATAGAGATGCGACACGTGTAGTTGGTCCTAAAGCTCCAGCTACGAATCGTGGTTTTTCAGGCGTTTTTTTGGAGTATTCTTCGGCTATTTTTTTTGCTATTCGTGCGCCTTCATAACTTAATTCGTAGCAGATTTCTTCCATCTGGTAGTCTGCCATAGATATGGCTTGAGAACTAAATGTGTTGGTTTCTATAATGTCGGCTCCTGCTTGTAGGTATTCGGCATGTATGGCTTCGATAATATCAGGTTGGGTAATGTTCAATAAATCATTATTGCCTTTTAGGTCGCAAGGATGATTAACAAATCTTTTGCCTCTAAAATCGTTTTCTGTTAATTGATAGCGTTGTATCATGGTACCCATGGCACCGTCTATCACTAAAATACGTTGGCTTAAAACTTCTTTAATAGTTGGCATTTATTTTTTAATATCGTTTATAGAAATCTCTTATTTTGAATACAAATTGTGTATATATTGGGTTGGTAAACCCAGTGAACATCATCTGTGGCGGTGGCGGTAGTTGCTCTCTTTGAGCAGTAAGTGCTAATTCTCCTCTAGTAAGTGCGCGCTCATCACCATTGAAGAAAGCCCATTCGCAATTCCAAAGATAGGTGCCTCCTAATTTCTCTTGTGTGAGTACATTTTTACTCTGCCAATCTATGATTTTGAAATCAAGTATGCCTGATGAGGTTACTGTTTTTTGCATTCGTGTGAATCGGGCTTTTGCCGTTCCATAAATTGGTTTTTTATCGGTTGTTTGTCCTACTTCGATGTTGTTTTTGCTGATATCTGATGTGTTTTCTTTAACATAGGTTTGTCCTACTTGAAAATCGTCAAAACTGAGATGTAAAATTTGGTCTGGAATTATTTTCTGTTTTTCGGCATCTTCGGCGTAATAAAATTTAATGAAACTGTTTCGTTCATAACTATTCATGTATTCGTTTAATTGATTTTGAAAATATTCGGCACTCAATTTATAAGTGTTTGAATTGATTACGATTGGTTCTACTACTACTTTTAATACCGCTAACCAATATGCTTCTTCCATCTTCTCTTTGGCATCTCTAAATTCGGGAATGAATTGTCCTGATTTTTCGAAATCGAAATAGGCTTGTTTGGCGCTTTCTCTCTTTTTTTCGTTGAGTAATTGTATTCCTCTGTCATATCTAATTTCTGCTGCTTTTTGTTTGGCTTCGTATAATTCAGGAATAAATTTATTACTTAATGCTACTTTGTTTAAGCATGTTGGACAGTGTTTGATGAGCTCGGTTAAGTTGTTGATTTGTTCGTACTCGGTTACTATTTTTTCCCATTTGAAGAAGTCGTTACCTAGTTTTGCTTCTTTGATATGGGTTAAGTGTAAGTCTACCGCCATGGGATAGGCTTTTTGCAATGTATTGATTGCTACTGCTTGGTCGGGTTTGCTTTGTAATCGTTTAACGGCTTGCTGAACGGCTAAATCGTATTGTCCTTTTTGTAGGGCTTTTCGTCCTGTATTGCAAGCATTTATTAGGAATAGTATGCTTACTATAAGTGTTAATTTTATTGATATCGTGAGGTTTTGCATGTTATAAATTATTATGGATGGACATGATAAAAGAACACTTTACATTATGAAATGGTAAAAAATAATGACATTATTTAATTGCTTGCAAGTCGTTTTTGTCAGAGTTCGGGTAATATTTTTTCAATAATCTCAATGCCTTGGTTGATGTGTTCTTGTTGAATGGTTAACGCGGGTCTAAAGCGTATGGTGTTTTGTCCGCAACCTAGAAACATGGCACCTTTTTCGAGTCCCTTTTTAATAAATTGATCTCTCATATTTTTATTGGGTAAATCGAAAGCAGTTAATAGTCCTTTTCCTCTTACGGCGTGTAATTTATCCGATTTTTGACTTATCTTTAATAATTGCTGTTGTAAGTATTCTCCTACTTGCTCAGCATTTTTGCATAAGTTATCTTCTTGAATGATTTCTAATATTTTTGATGAACGAACCATGTCTGTTAAACTACCTCCCCATGTGGAATTAATACGTGAGGATACTTTAAAAACATGATTTTCTACTTCGTCTATTTTGTTGCCAACCAACATGCCACAAATCTGCATTTTTTTCCCAAATGCAATAATATCTGGACGGGCTTTTTCACCGAAGTGTTCATGTGCCCAAAATTTCCCACTTAATCCTACTCCAGTTTGTACTTCGTCATAAATGAGCATAGCTTCGTTTTCGTCGGCTAATATGCGTAATTGTTCTAAAAATTCTTTTCTTACGTGATTATCCCCTCCTTCGGATTGTATTGGTTCTATGATGATGGCACAAATGTCGTCTAGGTTCTCTTGAAATGCTTTTTTGATTTGAGCCAATGCTAATTGTTCTTTTTGTAGCAAATTACTGTGATTGCTTTCGTTGTGCGGAAAGTCTATTTTGGGTATGGTGATTCTTGGCCAATCAAATTTGGCAAACCATTTTGTTTTGTCGGGCGATGTGTTAGTAAGGCTTAGTGTGTAACCTGAACGACCATGAAAAGCTTGCTCGAAATGCAACACTTGTAATCCTTTCTCTTTTCTATAGCCTTTTTGAAAATTTTTTTGAACTTTCCAATCCATGGCTGTTTTTAATCCATTTTCTATACCGAGTGTTCCTCCTGCGATAAAGAAAGCGTACTTGCTATAGTTGGGTTTTGCAATACGCGCAAATGTTTCTACGAATTGTGCATATTGTACGGTATAAACGTCTGAGTTGGATGGGTTAGCTAAAGCTGCCAATAGTAAGTTTTTTTTGAATATTTCATCGTTTACCATTTTTGGATGGTTATATCCTAAGGGAACTGATGCAAAGCAGGTAAAAAAATCTAGTAGGGTTCGGTTGTGTTTTGAATCATGTATGAAAACGCCTTGACTTTTCTCCATGTCGAAAATGATGTCGAAGCCATCGGCAAGAATGTGTTTGCTTAAAACGTTGTGAACTTGATGTGGTGGTACAGATAATTGATACATAATTGGATTCTATTTTTTCAAAAGTATTAAAAAATAAGCTATTGCTGATGTTACTGTGTATTCAATTGATTTTGCGGGGTTAAAATGCGAATCGTTCTTTCATTCCTAGTGTGCCAAATAGACCTCCTGTATGAATAAATAATATTTTGTCTTCAGCATTGAAAAATCTTTCTTGTAATAAGTCGAATAGTGCAAATAGAGCTTTTCCTGTATATATGGGATCGAGCATGATGCCTGTTTGTTGAGTGAAATGTGTAATAAAATTCAATAAACTGACGTTGGTTTTGGCATAACCTCCAAAATGGTATTGTTTATGGAAATGAAAAGTTATGGGTTTATGTAATAGTTCGTTGATATTTTCTTTTAAATATTCGCTGTCTTTTAGTACAGGTATTACATGTACTTGTGAATGTTTTTTTGTAAACGTTAGCCCATTTAAAATACCTGCTATAGTTGTTCCTGTTCCTGCGGCACAAAAAATATGATTATAATTTTCTGTTAATTCTTGAATAATTTCACTGCAACCTTTAGCTCCCTCTGCTCCTGCTCCTCCTTCATCTATAAAAAATGCCTGTTTGTTTTTATTGAAAAGGGCTTGAAAAATTTCTCGTTTATTTCGATAGGCATCTCGTGATACGAATTGTAGTTCCATACCATGTAATTTACATAGAAATAACGTGTCGTTATTAACGGGTTCTCCCCGTACGATACCAATGGTTTTTAATCCAAATATGGCACCTGCTGTGGCTGTAGCCAATAAATGATTGGAATAGGCTCCACCGAATGTTACCAGCACATTTTTGTTTTCTTGTTTGGCTTGTTGAAGAATATATTTTAGTTTACGCCACTTGTTACCTGAAATAAAAGGATGTATGAGGTCGTCTCTCTTAATGTCTAATTGAACGTTGTGTGCGGTTAATTGTTCTAATCGGACAGAATGTATGGGGCTATAGATGTTCATTATTTAATTAACCTTTTTATTGTAAACAGAATAGGCTGTTCTCTATTTTGAGAACAGCCTATTCTGTTTACAATTTTTGTTGATGAATGAAATTTAAAAATCAAATCCTATTCCTGTTCCTATGTTTGCGCTATTATATAAAGAACCTATTGTGTACGAACCGTATAGGCGTAATACCCAAAGTATGTTTAATTGAAATCCTGCTGTGGCGTAAACATTATTTTTACTAGAACTGATGCTTAATGGATCTTTCCAGTTGCTGTAAGTTTGTTGGATAGTTCCGTTTGAGTTTAAAATCGGATCGCTAACAATTGGGTAATCTCCTTTTAATTTTAAACTTGAAGAAGAATATCCATAACCTAAGCTAAAGTATGGTGTGAAGAATAATAATTTTTTAGAAATTAAAACTTCAGCATTGAACCCTGAAAGAACTGTTTCTAAATTTTGATTTGAAAATTTACTTTCATCTCGTGCTGTTCCATCTGCTGGAACATGGCCAAGTTCTGGTTTCAGTCCGATATTTTTGTATTCAAAACTCATTCGTGTATAGCCTAATGAAAGAGCCAAATCGAATAAGCGTACTTTACTTAATCCAGGTATCCATTGATATAAGTCATGTCTTAGTCCTATTCCCCACATTCCCATAGAGAAATTTGAAATGGTAATTTGTGGTACAAATCTCAAAGAAATATCCGTATTTTTTCCCCAAACACCTGTTCCAACATTAATTTGAGCTTGAGGAGCAAAAGCAAACCCATTCGTAAATCCTTTTGGCAATGTCATATTTCCTATAGTAGTTGATGATATATTTCCAACCGCTGGAGATAGAATATTAAGTTTTGGACCGTCATTGGTTGAGCCTAAGAAGGTCGGGGCTATAGTGTTTGCAGAGTTTGCGGGTGTTAGTAGTTTTAAATCTAATTTAGATATATCGAACGATTTTTCGGAACTTGGTGCCATAACTAAGGCTGATCCTACTCTGATATCTACACGGAATACTTTTTTTGTTTGGGCTGAATTATACCAACCAGAGTTTAATCCTGACGCCATGGCATCTAATCCAGGAGAAATGTATGCACCTAAAATTTTCTGAACGTCATCTTTACCTCCTTTTAAAAGGTTGCCAATATCCTGTGCACTTGAGGATATACTCATTATTAAGCCAAGTGTAAACGTGGCTATTTTTACGGTAGTAAACGGGTGTTTCATTGGAATATAATTGGTTTTTTAAGGTTTAATTGACTGCGAAGCGTTGATTATGCCCAAACGATTATTCATTTGTGTTTTGTCCCTGATGGTGTTCATGAATGCAAGTATTTATTCCTTAGTGTTTAGTTTCTTTATGGCACTCATGAATCTTACAGGTACTCAGTTCTATTTCCTTTTTCATCAAGGACTTTATGAACGTTCGGTGTTATCAACGGTTGGTTACAACTCGCTGATGGGCATTTTATAGCTTTGGTTTTTAGTTTATTATGATTTAATTAATGTTATAAACTTCTTTTTACCTCTACTTGCTCGTATGCTTCTACTACATCTCCAACTTTAATATCGTTGAAATTTTGAATATTTAAACCACATTCGTAACCTGTTGCAACTTCTTTAACATCGTCTTTAAACCGTTTTAAAGACGCCAACTCGCCGCTGTAAATAACTACTCCGTCACGAACTATTCTAATTTTGCTATTTCGGTTTATTTTACCATCTAACACCATACATCCGGCAATGGTTCCTACTTTGGTTATTTTGAAAGTTTCGCGGATTTCAACGTTCGCCGTTATTTTCTCCTCAAATTCAGGGGCCAACATACCTTCCATCGCTTGTTTAACTTCGTTGATGGCATCATATATGATTGAATATAAACGAACATCTATTTGTTCTTGTTCAGCTAATTTGCGTGCACCTGCTGAAGGTCGAACTTGAAATCCAATGATAATGGCATCAGATGCAGATGCTAATAATACATCAGATTCTGATATTTGTCCAACAGATTTACCGATAATATTTACTTGTACTTCTTCGGTAGATAGTTTTAGAAGTGAATCGGATAATGCTTCAATTGAACCATCCACATCACCTTTTACAATGATATTGAGTTCTCGGAAGTTGCCGATGGCTAATCGACGTCCAATTTCGTCTAATGTAATGTGTTTTTTGGTACGCATTCCTTGTTCCCGTTGTAATTGCATACGTTTTGTAGCAATTTCTCGTGCATCGGTTTCAGATTCCATTGCATTGAACTTGTCGCCTGATGATGGCGCACCTTGCATACCTAATACTTGGGTTGGAGCGGATGGTCCAGCTTCACTTATTTTTAGTCCCCGTTCGTTAAATAATGCTTTTACTTTACCTGAATAGCATCCTGCCAAAATAGGGTCGCCAACTTTTAATGTTCCACTTTGTACCAATACGGTTGTTACGATTCCCCTTCCTTTATCTAACGTTGCTTCTATTACTGTTCCTATTGCACGTTTATTGGGGTTGGCTTTAAGATCTAATATTTCGGCTTCGAGTAATACTTTTTCGAGTAATTGTTCGACGTTAGTTCCCTTTTTGGCTGAAATTTCTTGTGTTTGATATTTACCCCCCCATTCTTCAACCAAAATATTCATGTTTGCTAGTTGTTCGCGTATTTTATCGGCGTTAGCACCAGGTTTATCCATTTTGTTAAATGCGAATACAATGGGTACTCCTGCTGCTTGTGCATGATTGATGGCTTCTCGGGTTTGTGGCATCACGCTGTCGTCGGCTGCAACTACGATAATAACGATATCTGTTACTTGTGCTCCCCGTGCACGCATGGCAGTAAAAGCTTCGTGTCCAGGAGTATCTAAGAAAGTTATTTTTTTGCCTGTTTCTAGTTTTACTTCGTAGGCACCAATATGTTGTGTGATTCCTCCTGCTTCTCCTCCTATTACATTGGTTTTGCGTATAAAGTCTAGTAAGGATGTTTTACCGTGGTCTACATGTCCCATTACGGTAACGATAGGTGCTCTTGGTAATAAATCATTAATATTATCTTCTTCTTCTAATATAGTTTCTTGGGCATCGGGTTTCACAAATTCTACGCCATAGCCAAATTCTTCTGCTACTAAAGTTAGGATTTCTGCATCTAATCTTTGATTGATAGATACGAAGATTCCCAAACTCATGCATGTTGCAATAATTTTGGTTACCGATTCGTTAATCATACTCGCTAGTTCATTGGCGGTAACGAATTCGGTTACTTTTAAAACTTTGGATTGTAATTCTTGTTCTAATGCTGCGTCTTCTACTGATTGAGCTATTTCATCTCGTTTTTGCCTTCTTAGTTTACTTCTTTGAGCAAATTTTCCAGATTTTCCTGCGCCACTTAGTTGAGCTAAGGTTGCTTTAATTTGGTCTTGAATTTGTTTATCGCTCAATTCTTCTTTTGGTGCCGAGTGATCTTTTCCTTTGTATGCAGTGTTTCCTTTGTATGTAGAATTGCCCTGAAAAGGTTTGTGTCCTCCTACATTTGGTTTGAAATCGGGTTTTTTTGCACCTTGGCTAAATCCTTCTTTTGGTTTGTTGGTATTATCTGTAGGAGTATTGTTCGTATTCGGTCGTGGACTACTATTATTTTCTTTTCTTTTTCTTTTTCTTTTAGCATCATTATTTGCGTTTGCATTGGATGATGATGCTACAGGTACATCTTTTTTCTTTTTGTGTTCTGTTGGAAGTTGAATTTTACCTACTACGTTTGGTCCTGATAATCTTTCTGCTACTGCTCTTATGACTTGGTTTGGATTATACGCAGGGGTCGCGGTTACTTCTATTACAGCATCGGGAATTTTTTCTACGATGGGGGGAGTGGTAGAAGATTTGGGTTCTTCTACTGTTAGGGTAGTTTCTTGTTCTTTAATGTCTTTAGTTTCGTTATTTGCTTCAATTACAATTGGGAATTCTTCTGTAATTTTTTCTTGCACTGGAGTTATTGGTACGGTTTTTTCTTCTGTTTTTGTGGGAACGGGAATACTTTTTTCTTCTTCTTTTTTCTTCTTCTTGGTTTTACTGAGGTCTATTTTACCTACAACTTTTATTCCAGGTAACGTGGTATCGTTGGTCGGTTCAATATTTTTAGCTTCGTTTTCGTTTGGTGAATTTACCTCTAGGATAGGGGTAACTGGGCTAATATTTTTGATTAAAATTTCATCTTCGACGATTGTTTCAATAGTAGGTTTTATGCTTTCTGATGCATCTTCTTGTTCATCTTTACGAACTTTTCCTATAACAATTTGTTTTGCTTCTTCTCGCAAAATTTTATCGCTTTGAAATTCATTAAGCAACGAACGATACATATCGTCGCTGAGCTTAGTTGTGGGTTTGTTGTCTATTTCATAGCCTTTTTTACCCAAGAATTCAACGATAGTACCTATTCCTATGTTGAGTTCTTTGGCGGCCTTGATTAATTTTATTGACTTGTCTTCAGACATTTATTTTAATAATTATTTGTCATTTATTGCAAATGATTGCATTTAAGAGATAAAAAGTTCTTAAATGCAATCATCAGATTTATTCAAATTCCGCATTTAAAATATCGAGTACTTCTTTGATTGTTTCTTCCTCTAAATCTGTTCTTTTTACTAACTCATCCATAGTTAGTGCTAATACTGATTTTGCCGTGTCGCAACCAATAGATTTTAATTCATCGATAATCCATTCTTCTATTTCATCTGTAAATTCATCTAAATCTACGTCTTCGTCTTCTTCATCCGACTCTCTGTAAACATCAATTTCGTAACCAGTAAGTTTACCCGCTAATTTAATATTGTATCCGCCTCTACCAATTGCCAAAGATACTTGTTCGGGTTTCAGAAAAACAGAGGCTCTTTTGTTTTCTTCATCTAGTTTGATGTTATTTACTTTTGCTGGCGACAATGCTCTTTGTATATAGAGGGATATGTTATTGGTAAAATTGATTACATCAATATTTTCGTTTCTTAATTCTCGAACTATACCGTGTATTCTTGAGCCTTTCATTCCTACGCAAGCTCCTACAGGATCTATTCTGTCGTCGTAGGATTCTACAGCAACTTTGGCACGTTCTCCAGGTTCGCGTACGATTTTTTTAATAGAAATAAGCCCATCAAAAATTTCAGGAACTTCCATTTCGAATAATCGTTGTAAAAATTCTGGTGCTGTTCTGGAAATGATAATTTTCGGATTGGCATTAATCATTTCTACTTTAAGAATAACTGCGCGTACGCTGTCACCTTTTTTGAAATAATCCGCAGGGATTTGTTCGGTTTTAGGCATGAGTAACTCATTGCCTTCGTCGTCTATTACCAGCGTTTCTTTTTTCCAAACTTGATAAATTTCACCAGTGATGATTTCGCCAATTCGGTTTTTGTATTTCTTGAAAATCTCATCTTTTTCCAATTCTAAGACTTTCGATACCAATGTTTGTCGTGCGGCTAAAATAGCCCGACGACCAAAACTTTCTAAAGTTATTTGCTCAATAAACTCATCTCCAACTTCTAATTCGGAATCCGTTTGTCGTGCTTCTGCCAATTCAATTTCTAAATCGTCATCTTCAGAAAATCCATCTTCTACGATAGCTCTTGTTCTCCAAATTTCTAAGTCTCCATTTTCTGTGTTTACAATAACGTCACAGTTTTCGTCTGTGCCGTATTTTTTTCTCAACATACTTCTGAAAACGTCCTCTAATACACTGATCATCGTTGGTCGATCAATGTTTTTAAATTCTTTAAACTCTTTGAATGAGTCTATCAAATTAATGTTGCTCATGTGTTAAAATGTTATTAGAACTTTTGCTTCTGTTATTTCGTTGTAGGGGATTCTTTTTTCGATAGAGGTAGTTTTTTTACCTTTTTCTTTTAGGGTTATTGTTATAACTATATCTTGTTCGTTGGTTGCTATTAATTCACCTTCGCAGGTTGTTGTATCGGCTAATTTAATAGCTAATTTTCTGCCTATGTTTTTAGTGTACTGTCTCTGTAATATCAGAGGAAAACCTATACCTGGCGAAGAAACCTCAATGCGATAGGCATGGTCGATTATATTTTTTTCTTCTATGATACCACTAATGTGGCGACTTAAAGATACGCAATCAGAAACTTTAACACCTTCATCTCCGTCGATTAAAATCTTTAATTCGTGAGAAGGAAGCATTTTCACTTCTACTAAAAACAGAGAAGTGTCTGCTAATTTATCGTTAACTAATTGTTGTATGTTTTCTTCAATTCCCATAACCATGGAGTCACTACACATATAAAAAAACAAAAGAGGGGTATTTAGCCCCTCTCTTTACATTCGACAAAGATAGATTTTATTTTTATTTTTTCACCTGTTAATTTTTTTTGTAGTAACTCGTACGTTAAAGCCATATTGGCGGCTTCAGTCTGCCTCTAATAAAAATGGGTTCAAATCTGTAATTCGGAATGTTAAAAGACAATAAAAATA
>CANJWF010000003.1 GCA_947478315.1 Sphingobacteriaceae bacterium
ATGGATGAAGTAAGCGTAATAACCGACTTTATTCAAGAAGAAGCAGGACTTGCCGCAGATTTAATTTGGGGAAATTGTATCGACGAAAACTTAGGAGATGCGTTATTAGTAACCATCATTGCCACAGGATTTCAAACCAGCGAAGAAAGAGCACGCAATAAACAAGCCGAGCCTAAAAAGAAATATTTAGCAAATGAAATAGTTGCAAAAGGAGAAGAGTCTAAAATTATTAATTACCTCCGTGAACCACAAGAAGAAATAATTACCAATCAAAATCGTGATGAACAGTTACTGAAACTATCACAATCAACACTTTTCGATGAAAATGTTGTTGTCAAAGAACCTACTCCCCAAAACTCAACGCAAGATTCAGTACAGAAGTACGATTTACCAATGGAAGATTTAATATCTTCTGCATCAGAGCATACTATTATTAATGAAACACTCATGAGCAATACGCTCATAAAGGAGGATGATAATGTTGTTATGGGTTCTTCCTCATCACCATTAAAAAACAAATTAACCGATGAAACATTTGAAGAAGAAAAAACACTTTATACCGCTAGTGAAAATGTAATAGAATTCGATTTTAAGTTAACAAAAACCGAAAATGAACTTACATTCGATTTCCCCTTGCAATCAGCCCCATCCCCGAACATTAGATCCGTTCAGGTTGATGCTAATACCAAACAAAACCAGTCGATAAATAATGTTGATGAGTTAGAATCAGCTTTAGAACACAATCAAGAATCATTTAACGACCAATTACAAAAATCACGTGAGCGTATTTTGCGCCTCAAAGATTTAAGTATGAAATTAAAAACAACACAAGGTATTCAAGAATTAGAGAATGAGCCAGCATATAAACGCAAACAAATGAATTTGCAACAGCCCCCTCACTCTTCCGAATCCTTAGTTTCACGATTTACACTTAGCGATAACGAAGACGGGTCATCAAGCATTCGTCCAAATAATTCATTTTTACACGATAACGTGGATTAAATTCATTTTTTGTTGATATCCATTAAAAAAGCCTTATTTGATTTCAAATAAGGCTTTTTTAATGGATATACCTATAAGTCTTATTTTAATCCTCCAATCATATCTTCTGCACGTACCCAACTATCAAACTGTTCGTTGCTTAACAAACCTAAACCTAACGCCGCTTCACGTAAAGAAGAATTTTCTTTATGTGCTTTTTTTGCAATTTTGGCAGCATTTTCATATCCAATGTGCGGATTTAAAGCAGTTACCAACATTAACGAATTTTCAACATGTTTTTTAATGCCTGCGTAGTTAGGCTCAATACCAATTGCGCAGTGGTCATTAAAAGAAACACAAGCGTCGCCAATTAAGCGTGCCGATTGTAGAAAATTTGCCGCAATAACAGGTTTAAACACATTCAATTCATAATGTCCATTTGAGCCACCAATACTAACTGTAACATCATTTCCCATTACTTGAGCACACACCATTGTCAGCGCTTCGCTTTGAGTAGGATTTACTTTTCCAGGCATAATTGACGAACCAGGTTCATTTTCCGGAATAATAATTTCACCAATACCCGAACGAGGTCCAGAAGCCAGCATGCGAATATCATTGGCAATTTTCATTAAAGAAACGGCTAATTGTTTCAAAGCACCATGTGTTTCCACCATAGCATCATGTGATGCCAATGCCTCGAACTTATTTTCAGCTGTGCAAAAAGGTAATCCAGTAAACTGTGCAATGTATGCAGCAACTTTAATATCATAACCCTTAGGCGTATTAATGCCTGTACCCACCGCGGTACCCCCCAACGCCAATTCTGATAGATGATTTAGTGTGTTGCGTAAAGCTTTTAAACCATGGTCTAGTTGAGAAACATAGCCCGAAAATTCTTGACCTAAAGTAAGTGGCGTAGCATCCATTAAATGCGTACGACCAATTTTTACCACATTTTTAAAAGTTTCAGATTTAGCCTTTAACGTATCTCGCAATTTTTCCACTCCAGTTATGGTCGTTGACATAACCATTCTATAAGCAGCAATGTGCATAGCAGTAGGGTATGTATCATTGGAAGATTGAGACTTATTCACATCATCATTAGGATGAATAAATACGTTACCTTCCCCCAATTGATTACCTTGCAAAACATGAGCTCGATTTGAAATAACTTCGTTCACATTCATATTAGATTGCGTACCCGACCCTGTTTGCCAAATAACTAGCGGAAATTGATCAGACAAATTTCCTGCCAAAATTTCATCGCAAACCTTAGCTATCAAATCTCTTTTTTCCACCGCTAAAACGCCGCAGTCTGTATTGGTGTATGCTGCTGCTTTTTTTAGAAATGCAAAAGCCTCAATAATTTCTTTTGGCATAGATGCTTCTGGTCCAATTTTGAAATTATTCCGCGAACGTTCTGTTTGGGCTCCCCAATATTTATCGGCGGGAACTTGCACCTCGCCCATCGTATCATGTTCAATTCTAAAACTCATTTTTCGACTTTTTAACTTTTTAAATTTCATTAATTGACCGTGCAAAAATAACAAACAATTAGACTTTGACTATCCAAATTAGTTGAACTTTGTTAATCCCGATTCTATTGTAAAATTCTATCTTTGTCATACTTGAACTAAAGTTTAATCATTCCGCCTTTTCAAATTTAATAATCCGTGAAACATTTTTTTAGATTAGCATTATCAATTTTCTGCGGTTTTTACTCCACACTGCAAGCACAACAAATTTCAAAAACACCTGATTTCAAGCTACATAAAAAAGGTGATTACTATGTTACATGGGGCTACAATAGAGAATGGTTTAATAAAAGCGATATCCACTTCACAGGTCCAGGTTATGATTTTACGTTAAAAGACGTTAAAGCCGTTGACAGACCAAGCCCTATTAATTTAGATTATGTCAAATGGGATACTTGGTCTGTACCACAGTTCAATCTCCATGTAGGATACTTCATCAGCGATAAATACAGTATATCAGTAGGCTGGGATCACATGAAATATGTAGTAGATGTTCCCCAAACGGTAAAAATAACGGGACATATCGACCCAAATATTTCTAACCCATCTATTTCCAGTAATGTACCCTCAGGAAATTATGCAGGAAATTATAACAACAATGATATAACGTTACAACCCGATTTTCTAACATTTGAACATACCGATGGACTAAACTATGCGAGTGTCGATTTAGAACGTTATGATGAATTGTGGCAGTCTCGTAAATACAAACATGTAGGAGTAACATTAGCTACTGGTGGAGGGTTAGGCATGATTATTCCTCGTAGTGATGTCCGATTTTTCGGGAATGGCAGAAATCATTTTTGGAATATTGCAGGTTGGGGTTCAAGTCTAAAAGCAGGATTACAATTTAATATCTTCAAGCGCGTATATCTACAAACAGATTTCAAAATAGGCTATTTAGAATTATTGAACATTCACACTACTGAAAATACCAATGTAGATAAAGCTCAACAACATATTATTTTTTATGAAAACTATTGGGTAATCGGTTTTAGAATTTAGAGATTGTCTAAACTTCGAAAAAGCTGTAAGCCGAAATTACACTTGTTAATTGTAAAATGACCATAAACATGTTACGTGAAACCTTAATGTAAATTTAAATAGTTTCTAATATCAATAAATGCAACACACTAAAAATTGAATCTTCAACATATTTTAACCCAATATCGGTCTTCCGATAAAGTAAACCAATTTATTGAAGCACTACAAGAATCAAAGAAGAAAATACATCTCAAGGGACTTGTCGGGAGTGTAGATGCCGTTCTTGCAGTTGCTTCGCATACTTTGGTAGAAGAACAACATTTTCTATTCATACTATCCGATAGAGAAGAAGCAGCGTATTTTCAAAGCGATTTAGAAAATTTGTTAAATAAAGCAGTTCTTTTTTTCCCTTCCTCTTTTCGTAAAAATCTTGACTTCACGCAATCTGAAAGCACGCAGGTATTGCAACGAGCCGAAACATTGAATGCCTTAAATCATCACACAACTAAGGGGAAATTTATTGTAACCTATCCTGAAGCCATTGCCGAAAAAGTGCCTAACAGCAACAGCTTAGCTCAACATACTTTAGACATTTCCGTAGGAAACAAATTAGATATAGAATTTATATCCGAATTTCTACTATCCTACCACTTTAATCGCGTTGATTTTGTTTACGAACCCGGTCAGTTTTCTGTAAGAGGAGGCATTGTAGATATTTTTTCATTCGCCAACGATTACCCCTATCGAATAGAATTTTTTGGAGATGAAATAGCCAGTATTAGAACCTTTCAAGTAGATAGCCAATTATCAATTAATCAATTAACCACGGTCAGTATTCTGCCGAATGTGCAATCCCAAACTTTTGTTGATGGAAGTATTTCCTTTCTCGATTTTCTTACCAGTACTTCAACAATAGTTTGGTTTAAAGACGCACAACTCACATTAGACGTAATCAAAAAAAGCTATCAAGACGCTCAAAAACTGTGGCAAGCGTTGCCACAAGCAGATAAAGAACAAAACATACACTGGCATAATCCCAATAATCAGTTTATTGACCAAAAAAATCTAACCGAATTACTCAATCATTTTTCAATAGTCGAATTTGGCAAACAGTTTTTTTACACCCCTAACCAAACAGTTTTTTTCGATACCAAACCACAACCCTCTTTTAACAAAGATTTTAATCTATTGCTCCATAACTTTAAAGAACACAGTCAACAGCACATAGAAAATCTAATATTTGCCGATTCAGCCAAACAAGTAGAACGCCTTTATGCCATATTTGCTGATTTAGATAAAACAGTCACCTTTACACCCATACATATTTCTCTCAGAGAAGGATTTATAGATTACGACCTAAAATGGGCATGTTATACCGATCATCAAATATTTAATCGCTATTTTAAATACAAACTCAAAAAATCCTATACAGGCAATGCCGCTATTACCTTAAAAGAACTTCGTGAACTCAAGCCGGGCGACTTTGTAACCCATATAGACCATGGCATTGGTAAATATGCTGGATTAGAGAAAACAGAAATCAATGGACATGTACAAGAAATGATTCGACTCGTATATGCCGATCACGATTTACTATACGTCAACATCAATGCCCTTAACCGTATTACCCGATATACCGGACAAGATGGCACCATTCCAAAACTCAATAAACTCGGCTCCGATGCTTGGGATAAGCTGAAAAAAAACACCAAGAAAAAAGTCAAAGATATTGCTAGAGACTTAATTAAATTGTACGCACAACGTAAAGCCCAAACAGGTAATGCCTTTTCTCCAGATACCTATTTACAAAATGAACTAGAAGCCTCATTTATTTACGAAGATACCCCCGATCAAATAAAGGCAACGGCCGATATCAAACGTGATATGGAATCTCCACATCCCATGGACAGACTCATCTGTGGAGACGTAGGATTCGGTAAAACAGAAATCGCTATCAGAGCTGCGTTCAAATCTGTTGCAGATAGCAAACAAGTCGCCATTCTAGTGCCTACTACTATTTTAGCCTTTCAGCACTACAAAACTTTTACGAGTCGTTTAAAAGACTTGCCCTGCACCATTGACTATATAAACCGATTTCGATCAACATCGGAAATTAAAGATACCCTCAAAAAAACCGCTGAAGGAAAAGTAGACATACTTATTGGCACCCATCGGGTTGTGAGTAAAGATGTAAAATTTAAAGATTTAGGGCTTTTAATTATAGATGAAGAACAAAAATTTGGAGTAACCACTAAAGAAAAATTAAAACAAATGCGAGTTAACGTTGATACGCTAACATTAACCGCTACCCCCATACCCCGTACACTACATTTTTCATTAATGGGAGCACGCGATCTTTCTATCA
This sequence comes from Sphingobacteriaceae bacterium, assembly GCA_947478315.1. Taxonomy (GTDB): domain Bacteria; phylum Bacteroidota; class Bacteroidia; order Sphingobacteriales; family Sphingobacteriaceae; genus CANJWF01. Next base: position 5,869 of record CANJWF010000003.1, read on the forward strand.
TTAGTACACCTCCACCCAATCGTCAGCCTGTTTTAACAGAATTACACGTATTCAACGAAAAATTAATTAAAGAAGCCGTAGAATCAGAATTAGAAAGAGACGGACAAGTGTTCTTTATTCATAATCGAGTAGCTGATATCGAACAATATGCAGCACTCATTAGAGGATTAGTACCTCATGCGCGAATAGCCGTTGGGCACGGACAAATGGATGGAGAACACCTAGAAGACGTTATGATTAAGTTCGTCAACGGAGAATACGACGTATTAGTTGCCACCACTATTATTGAAGCTGGACTCGATATTCCTAATGCCAACACCATCATCATCAATCACGCTCACCTATTTGGATTAAGTGATTTACATCAAATGCGAGGACGAGTAGGACGTTCCAACAAAAAAGCCTTTTGTTATCTTTTAAGTCCTCCACTATCTACCCTTACCCATGAAGCACGAAAACGATTAAGTGCCATTGAAGAATTCTCGGATTTAGGCAGTGGATTTAATGTAGCCATGAGAGATTTAGACATTCGCGGATCAGGTAATTTACTAGGAGCCGAGCAAAGTGGTTTTATCGCCGAAATCGGATTTGAAATGTATCAAAAAATATTAGAAGAAGCCATTCAAGAACTTAAGCAAGATGAATTTGCCGAAGTATTTGCCGATTCACCATCTCGTCCCTACGTACAATTCACACAGTTAGAAACCGACTTAGAAATGTTAATCCCCAATGAATATGTAACTAATGTAAGTGAGCGGTATAATCTATATGCAGAATTATCCAAACTAGAAACTGAAGCACAGTTACAACAATTTGGACAAATGTTAACCGATAGATTTGGTCCAATTCCCGCGCAAGTAGCCATTATGATGAATGCCATGCGCCTCCAATGGTTAGGAAAAGCCATCGGATTTGAAAAACTTTCACTTAAAAAACAAGTTTTAAAAGGTTACTTTATTGCAGATCAAAAATCACCCTATTTCGACTCCAATGCATTTCAAAAGGTCTTGACCTATATAGGATTCTATCCCACACAATGCACGCTCAAGCAAGTTAAAAACACACTGAGACTAGCCATAGAGCATATAAAAAATTTAGATGAAGCAATTAATATTTTAAATAATATGATTACAATTGATGTTTCAAAAAACGATAAACTTTAGTTCTAGAAAAATACCGATTAATAAAGGTTGAAGATAAATTAACAGATATAATGGATTGGCTTAAGTTATCTTCAACCTTATTTTTATTATAGGCTATATTGCTTCTGTTCAATTGATTATATTCACACTACCTAGAAATATAAAATCATATTATGGACGTAATAAATACTTCTCAAATAGTATCTGCAGAAAACAATTTTGCAACATACTCATTAAATAATGGCATTCTTTCTTTGCACTACAAAAGTGAAATAAGAAATCTTGCTTTTTATATGGCAGTTGATATCGTTGAAACTCGGCGAACTATTACCCAAGGACAATCTTTTCCTTTGTTTGTTGATCTTAATTGTCTTCGTTTTGCTGATGTGAAAACGATGAAATATTCCATGTCGCAAGAAAGCACACGCGGTGTATCAGCAATTGCCTTATTAGTAAGAACCTATCAACAAAAACTATTAACCAGTTTGTTTGTAAAAGTGTATGAGAGAAAAGTTTTTTTCCCAGTAGAAATGTTCTATTCAGAGGAAGATGCGTTAGAATGGCTGAAACAATTTATCAAATGAGGCTAATGAAAATAAACCCTAAAGTCAAGAACCAAATTACGCACTAAATGTTCATCGTAACCCAATGGTTTAGTTGCCCCAAATTTTAATAATTGGATGGCGCTTGTCCAATTGATAGTAGTCCAGCTTATTCCTAATTCAATATCATATCGTTTCGATAAATTTAATTTTAAAGCAGAGCCAGGAGCAAAGTTAAGCGAATAAATTCCCGAAGATTTGCTTCCTTGTTCAGAAATAAACACCTCCTGCCAAGTATACACTTCCCCCTTGCCATTATAAATAGGTTTATTTTGATAACTACTATAGGAAGCATTTGAAAAAGGTTGATAAAAATTGAATTCACAAAATGTTTTCAAAAATAGTTCACCAGTTTTATTATCCCTATCCTTTAATAAAATCGAAAAATTAGGCTTTAAATAAACCCCAATAGCATAATTCAAAGATTCAACTCGATAAAATTGATTTATTTGCGTATAATCAGAAGTATTATATTGATGAGTATATTTATTGAAAAAAATGTTCAACCCCGCTTCTAGTGAAAGGGTACGATTAAATTCATAGCCCTGCCCCAACTTTGCCGCTAGCAAATTGTTATTATTGTGCTGCAGAACATCAATTGTTCCCAAACCCATAGAGGCATTGTAGTAATAACGTTGAGCTAAAGTATTAGAGAGTGCAAAAAATGTGCAAACGAAAAAACAAAATTTTAACATCGAAGAAAATTAGAAAACACTATTGTTCCGTAGAGTAAGCAATAGTTTATCACTGACCAAATAAGTTTATATAAACGCGACAAATCTATACAAATCAAGTAAAGAAGTAAGAAAGGGTAAATTATTTCTAAACCGTTAAGCCTTTAGTCGAAATTTTTACACAAGCATGTTTCACATTAACTTTTCATGACAGCACAGCATTAACTGTATCAAAATTTTTAAACTAATAGTTCCTCACACTATACTCGTGTACAACACCAATTAAAATAAGTCGTTTTAGTTGAAATTGATATGTATTGCTTACACAAAGGAGCATGAAAAAGAAGTTGGCGATTTTATTTGGCCATTAAAGAACAAATTATTTTCAGATGAAATGCCCATGATCGATTACTCACTAGCCGATGATGAATAGGTTGGGCCATTCCATTTGACCATTAAAAATCAATTATATTCAAATGAAATTGCATATCTCAAAAAAAGCGTGGAAATATTCTCTTTTGCTATTTGCAATCACTATTGCCGCATTTTCTTTGCTCTATACCAACTATCTAGTAAAACAAATCTCTAATTCAGAACGCACTAAAGCGCGTCTTTGGGTATTGAGTATCAAAAAGGTATTTGAGACGGATGATAACGATTTTTTAAATTATTTATTTCTTGTTCGTGATAGCTTATCCGTTCCAGCTATTATAACAGACGCATCCAATGAAATTATTTTTACTAGGGGCTTAGATACAAATTATACCTTCCTATCTTCAGATACTTTAAAAAAAAAACGATACATGCCGAGCTATTATCAGTCAAAATTGGCATTAATGCGTTCTCAAAACGATCCTATACAAATAGAAATATTCAAAAAAAAATATTGGTATGTTTATTATGAGGATACTTTTATTCTCTCACAATTAAGGATATTTCCCTACATACAATTAACACTCGTCGGACTTTTTTTGTTTGTAGCTTATGCTGCCTTTAGTGCAGCGCGTCGTTCTCAACAAGACAGACTTTGGGTAGGAATGGCAAAAGAAACCGCTCATCAATTAGGCACACCCATCTCATCCCTATTCGCTTGGTTGGAACTGCTTAGGGCGAAAGAGAACCAACCTACTACATTGTCTTATTTAAGACAAATGGACAACGATTTGCAGCGTCTTGAAATCATTGCCGACCGATTTTCAAAAATTGGTTCTCATCCAGTTTTACATTCTGAAAAAATCTATTACGTCATCGATAATTTTATTCATTACTTCAAACCAAGAATATCCGAACAAATTGAAATTCATTTATCAGGTAGCAAAGAAGCCACAGTAAATCTTCATATTCAATTATTCGAATGGGTTGTTGAAAATTTAATGAAAAATGCTGTCAATGCAATGGAAGGAAGAGGAAATATATATGTTAGAATTAGTAATAAAGAACGAATAGGGTGGATTTATATAGACATAAGCGACACAGGAAAGGGAATCGCTTACTCAAAATTCAAAACCATTTTTGAGCCTGGATATACAACCCGAAAACATGGCTGGGGTTTAGGCCTATCATTAGTAAAGCGAATAATAGAGCAAGATCATCAAGGTAAAATACAGGTTTTACGTTCCACGATTGGTATTGGAACTACGTTTAGAATCAAATTAAAACAAATTAGTAATTCTGTGTAGATTTTCTATGCATATCTCCTATAAATCTTTCTAATTTTACACATTGTAAATCATTACTCCAAAAATTATAATTACCGTCAAATGCATAACCATTTTCATGAATTTATTTTACAATCACGTTCAAAATCATTTGACAAAGTTCACAGAAACATTATCAATTACAATATCGATAAGTATGACAACGCTGTAGGCAAAGGATTGTCTAGACTTTCCAATCTTGATTCTGTAAAAAAGAAAGTCCATTCGATAAAATGGAGGGCGATAGAAAATTTAGATAAATATTTAATAGAATTTGAATCCAATTTAATCCGTAACGGAGGAAAAGTAATTTGGGCCAATAATGCAGCAGAAGCCAACCAAGCCATTATAAAAATTGCTAAACAGCATCAAGTATCATCGGTTGTTAAGTCCAAATCCATGATTACTGAGGAGATAGAACTCAATAATACTTTTAAAGAAAATAATATCAACGTTTTAGAAACCGATTTAGGAGAATTTATAGTTCAACTGTTGGGACAAAAACCATACCATATAGTTACACCCGCCATGCACTTAAGTCGGCAAAATATTGCAGACCTGTTTCATCGTCAGTTTGGGACAGCAATTAATGCTACACCACAGGAATTAACTTTGAAAGCTAGAGAGCTTTTGAGACATCAATTTGTAGATGCAGGAATAGGCATTACAGGAGCTAATTTTTTAATTGCTGATACAGGAAGTGTTGCCATTACCGAAAACGAAGGTAACGCACGTTTAGTAACAACATTTCCAAAAATTCATATTACCATAGCAGGCATAGAGAAAATTATACCATCTATGGCTGATTTGGATATTTTTTGGCCGTTATTGTCTACGCATGGAACAGGTCAAAATTTAACTGTTTATAACACTTTATTGACAGGTCCGAAGCAGTATGATGAAAACGATGGCCCAACAGAAATGTACGTTATTCTGTTAGATAACGGTCGAACCCAACTCCTTAAGCAAAAAGAACAAAGGCAGGCATTGTATTGTATACGTTGCGGAGCTTGTTTAAATGCTTGTCCTGTTTATCGTAATATAGGAGGACATACATATGCAACTACTTATAGTGGACCAATAGGTTCTGTAATATCTCCCCATTTGAAGGGAATGAAAGATTTTAAACATTTAAGTCAAGCCTCCACACTTTGTGGTAAATGTACCGAAGTGTGTCCCGTAAAAATTGATTTACACAAAATGTTACTACTAAATAGGCGAGACGCTGCTCAGTATGGCAATAATTCTTGGTTAGAAACAGTAGGATGGTTTTTTTGGAAAAAAGGGATGTTAAGTAGAAAGGTAATGGATATGTTGAGTCCTAGGGTAAAAAGAAATATTTTTCAAATATTTTTCAAATCAATATTTAAAGAAAGAGAATTACCTCTTTTTGGAACAAAATCATATTCAGCGAGTAAAAATTCTAATTAATAACCCTAGCCAGTTTGAAATGCGTGTATTTTTTGACAGGTTCTTTAAAAACTAATTTGTAACTTTGCTAGATGAGTTTCGGTAAGTTTTGTAGGCAATAAATTAACTGATAAGTTTAAGAACATTATTACATTAATATCGTAATAAAACATGTTTAATGCTACAGTTAACGTTAGGTTAGTTGAAGATTTTTTACTCTTTTTTCAAGAAAATTGTACATGAATAATAAGAGGATAGTGGAAATTTCGAAATCGCTGTTGAGCATAGAGCATAAGTTTTTGTTTTGGATCATAAGCTGTTTCTCGTTGTTTTTATCTGTGCATATAGCCAAGTCTCAGAGCATGATGAGTTCACTTTTTGCTTGTAGAGTCGCTGCCAATCCAGCATATGCTACAGTAAGAGGCATTCCTTCAGTTCAAGTTTATCGTAATAGTCAATGGTCATCTTTTCCTGGAAGTCCGGTAACGTATTCAGCTATTGCAGAAGTTCCGTTTACTCGACAGTTTGGCGTTGGCGTTGTTTATTTTCAAGATCAAGCAGGTCTTTTAACAAAACAGAGGGCATCTTTATTAGCAGCATATAATGTCCAATTTGATGAATATAATGAAGTCTCTTTTGGATTAGGCTTTGCATTTTTCAATCAAAATCTTGATTATTCTAAAATTTCTAATACAGACCCTAATCAAGGCGATCCCCAACTTGCGAATTATAATAGTGCTTCTTTTAGTTTAGATGGAGATTTTGGGTTGTATTATCAGTATAACAAAATGATAGGTCTATCTATATCATTGCCAAATGTCAAGGCTCAATTTATTGACAAAAATCCTAATAAGACTATTGATAATACAATTTTCTCAGGTGCGATTAATGGGATATTTGATTTGCAAGGTGATATTTTAAAGTTGGAACCGTCTATCGGAGCTAACGTAACTAAATATTGGGGAACTGGTATTAATGTAGGTGCGCGCGTGACTTATGAAAATCAAGTTTCAGCCACTACCATAGTTGATTCTAGAGGCTCTTTCACTTATGGTTTGGGATTCATGTATAATAATCGCTTTCTCTTAAACACTTATCATATTCTTAATTTTTCAGATGCGAGTAGAGTTGCTGGTAGTGCATTAGAGTTTGGACTCCTTGTTTTCTTCGGAGAGCGTCCATTGTTTTCGTACGATTAACAATCGTTGTTAGTGACGAAAATTTTTTAACTTTTTCGTTATTTCTCAAGATGAAATTAGATGTAGTTGCTACAGATAATTACGATTATCACTTACCGATAGATAGGATAGCAAAATTTCCATTGCCAAGTCGTGAAAACTCCAAATTACTAGTCTCCAAAAATGGTTTGATTACCCATACTAATTTTAACCAAATAGCAAATTTTCTGCCAAATTCTAGCAATCTTATTTTCAACAACACTAAGGTTATTCCTGCTAGAATGCACTTCAAAAAATCTACAGGGGCATCTATTGAAATTTTTTTATTAAATCCTGTTAGTCATAATCAAATGCACGATTTGATTATGAAATCTCAGAATTTATGCGTTTGGCAATGTGTGATTGGTAATTTAAAAAAATGGAAAAATAATGAGGTATTAATATTTGAAAAAGAATCAATTAAGTTTACTGCAAAATTGTTAGATAAAGAACAAATGTTAGTACAGTTTGAATGGCAAAACAAATTGACTTTCTCTGAGTTAATACATCAAATTGGTCAAACACCTTTACCTCCATATTTAAATAGAATTCCTCTAGAAAAAGATGATGAATCTTACCAAACTGTTTTTGCGGAATTAGAAGGAGCTGTTGCTGCCCCTACAGCTGGGTTACACTTTAGTAAAAATTTGTTAAATCAGCTTCAATCTATTGGTCATAACCTTCATCAAGTTACCTTACATGTTTCATCGGGAACATTTCAACCTATTAAAGTTGAAAATCCAATAAATCATCCCATGCATAGGGAAAGAATTATTATTTCGCGAGAAATCATTCAACAGTTGTTAAATAATAATAATACTGTTATTGCGGTTGGTACTACTTCTTTAAGAGCTCTCGAAAGTTTATTTTGGTATGGAGTTAAATTGTGTGATAATCCTACTACTGCTTTTTTTATTGACAAAACATTCCCCTATAAAAATCATTATAAGATTGATAGAAATAAAATTTTAGAAATTATTTTAAACAAAATGGAAAAAGGGAGGGAGACTGAATTGATAGGAGATACTGAAATTATGATTATGCCTGGTTATCAATTTCAGTTAGTTCAAGGTTTGATTACCAATTTTCATCAACCAAAATCAACTCTAATGTTATTGATTGCGGCTTTTTTAGGTGAAAAATGGAAATTTATTTATAATCAAGCATTAGAAAATGGATATCGTTTTTTAAGTTACGGAGATTCGTGTTTGTTTTTACGTTAACGTGTTATGAATCAGATTAAATAAAAAAGACATTTAGAGTTAAATATCTAAACGTCTTTTTATTTATTAGTTTATGTTAAATGAATGTTAAAACTAAACTTCTATGCCTTTCTGTGCCAAAATTTCATCTATCAAAATTCGACCACAATGCTCACAAACAATAATTTTTTTTCTCTGTCTTATGTCAGATTGTCTTTGAGCTGGAATTTTATTGAAACATCCAGAACAAGAACTTCTGTCAATAGTTACCACAGCTAGACCATTTTTAGCATTTTTTCTAAGACGATTGTATGCGTAAAGCAAACGTTCATCTACGTGTTTTTGAGCTTTCTCAGCCAATACAGCTAGTTCTCTTTCTTCTTTTTCGGTTTCTGCTATGATGGTGTCTAATTCTGACTTCTTTATTTCTAAATCTTTATTCCTTGTTTCCAAGTCTACCAATACCTTTTCATAAACTTCCGTTTTATTAGTTATCTCGAACTGAAATTCTTTTATTTTTTTCTCGCAAACTTGAATTTCTAAGCCTTGAATTTCAATTTCTTTGGTAACTGCATCAAACTCGCGATTATTTTTTACGTTATTTTGTTGACCCTCATACTTCTTAATTAACGCTTGAGCGTCTTTTATCATGTTTTTTCGGGTAACGATGGCATCCTCTGTGTCGTCTAAATCCGCTTTTATTTTAGAGATACGGGTACTTAGCCCAGCTACTTCATCTTCTAAGTCAGCTACCTCCATCGGCAACTCACCTCTAAGGTGTCTAATAGAGTCTATTTTTGTGTGAATGCTTTGTAATTCGTACAGAGCTTTTAATTTTTGTTCTACGGATTGTTCCATTAAACCAAATATTTTACGGGGTTTGTGTTATACGACGTTAAGCGAGTGGCAAAATTAGGAAATTTTTTTGTAATTATTTCCAAAAGATAATCCTGTGTAAATTGTTCACTTTCGTAGTGACCAATATCTGCGATAGTGATGCGTTTGTCTGCATCAAAAAATTCATGATATTTAAAATCAGCACTCAAAAATAAATCGGCACCAACTTCAATAGCTTTTGACAACAAGAAGCTACCCGATCCTCCGCAAATTGCTATTTTTTTAATCTTGCTTTTGTGAAAACCAGTGTGTTTAATTACAGAAGTTGCCATGTTTTTTTTAATCATTTTGAGACATTCCAGCGTTTCCATTTCATTTGGTAAATCTCCAACAAATCCACTGCCAACATAAGGGTGATGATTATCCAATGGGATGATGTCGTAGGCAATTGTTTCGTAAGGATGAACTTTAAATAAAGCATTTAAGATATTATTCTCTATTGCTATTGGATATATTACTTCTATTTTATCTTCAGATTCGTTTTGTTGTACGCCTTTGCTGCCTATGAATGGATTACTATATGCATTGCCTCTAAAAGTTCCTGTTCCAGATGTGTTGAAGCTACACTGGTCATAATTACCAATTTTTCCAGCACCAACATCAAATAGAGCTTGTCGTATTTGGTTCGTATGGTTTCTTGGGGAAAATGTAATTAATTTTTTTAGGAGATGATTTTTAGGAAATAATATTTGTCCATTTATTAGTCCTAAGCGTTCTGCAATTTTTTTGTTCACACCATCAAAAATATTGTCTAAGTTAGTGTGTATAGCATAAATAGATATTTCATTGCGAATCGCTTTACTAATAATTCTTTCCACATAATTTTTATTATTCAGTTTTTTTATCCCCTTAAATATAATTGGATGATGGGCTATAATTAAATTTGTTTTCGTACAGATTGCTTCATCTATTACATCTTCCGTACAATCTAAACAAATTAATGCGCTATCAACTTTTTTATCAAATGAACCAATTATTAAACCAGTGTTGTCATACTCTTCTTGATAAATGGTAGGGGCAATCGATTCTAAAAAATTGGTAATATCTTTAAGGAGCATAGTTTAATAATTTTTAAATGTTCAAATTAAGGGACTAGATAATTAATATCTACACTATGGTTCTGTCTTTTGTAGAATATAATTAACTGATTTTTATATAGTTAAATTTAATTGGTTCGTCTGAAAACAATTTTTTTTTTAATCGACAGGTGGAACCGACAACTTCTTTTGCATGCTTCTTTGTGTCGAGACTCTATATTGCGGTTTCATTTACGTAATTATATTGTAGGTGCTTTTTGTCTGTAAAATCAAAAATTGTATCTTGCGCCCTATTTTGTGATGCATAAGTACATATTTGCTTACGAAATATTAAATATTTTAGCATAAATTTTATGGGATTAATGAATTATTTACGTAACCGAGCAGGCATTATTATTGTAGCGGTTATAGGTTTAGCAATTGTAGCTTTTTTGGTGAGTGATGCGATAAGATTGGGTTCTCCTTTTTGGTCTGCCTCTCGTAATCAAGTTGGAGAAGTTGCAGGAGAAACTATTAGTTTCAATGAATTTAGTGACAAAGTAGATCAGGCAACTAATGCGTTCAAAATGCAAATGAGAAAGAATAGTGTGGACCCGTCTATGATGGGCTATGTTGTTGATAATGCTTGGAATCAAACAGTTTCTGAAATTATTTTAAAGAAGCAGTTTGAAAAAGTTGGGTTAAATGTTGGAGAAGATGAGCTTTTTGATATGATTCAAGGTAAAAATCCTAATCCTCAAATATTGCGGTATTTTTCAGATCCAGCTACAGGACAATTTGATCGGGCAAAACTGATTCAATTCTTGAAAAATATGGATAGTGATGCATCTGGTAAATCAAAAAATCAATGGATTGCATTGGAAAATGGTATTTTGGAAGAACGTTTAGCTGGTAAGTACGACGCCTTAGTAAGAAACAGTTTATATGTGACGGATGTGGATTTAAAAGACCGACAAATCTATCAGCAAAAATTAGTAAATTTCAAGTATGTCAATTTAGACTATTCATCAGTTTCGAATGTGAAGTTAACAGAGGACGATTACGAATCTTTTTATCAAGAACATAAATACATGTTTAAGCATCCGAAAGAAACACGTTCGTTGGATTATGTTGTATTTGATGCTTCCCCCACTCGCACAGATAGCTTAGCTGTTAGACAACAAATAGAAAAACTGTTAATTGGGTTTAGAAACAGCAGTAATGATTCTTTGTTTGTGGGATTGAACGCTGACACTAAGTTACCCATAAAATACCTCAAAAAAGGAGAGTTAGATCCAGTTTTAGATTCTGTATTCTTCACAAAATCTAAAGGATTTATCTATGGACCATATTTATCTAATGGAGCATATAAGATTGCAAAGTTGTTAGATGCACGTATTTCTCCTGATTCAGTGAAGGCTCGTCATATCCTTATCGACGTGAATGCAGCAGGAGGTCTTGATAAGGCAAAAATTAAGGCAGATTCTATCAAAGGTTTATTGCAGTTAGGTTATCCGTTTGCATCTTTAGCTAAACGTTTTTCAGCGGATCCTGGTAGTAAAGATAAAGGGGGTAGTTTAGGAACATTTGCACGTAATATGATGGTCCCTGTTTTTGAAGAAGCCTGCTTTAATGGTAAAAAAGGTGATTTGAAAGTTGTGACATCCAACTACGGTGTCCATTTAATAGAAATTATGGATCAAATGGGTGCATCTAAGGTGGTTAAAGTAGGGGTTATAGACAAAGCTATTGCACCAAGTGCAGAAACTCAAAGAAAGGCATATAGTGATGCAACCTCTTTTTTAAGCGTTGTGAACAATGCGCAGACGTTTGATGACAAAGCGAAACAGATGAAGTATGTAGTTAGAACCGCGGAAGATATAGCATCTGATCATTCTTATGTAATTGGTATCGAAAACTCTAGAGAATTAGTTCGTTGGGCATTTAAGGCAGATATTGGAGAAGTAAGTACAGATATTTTGGAATTAGGTAATAAATATGTTATCGCTCGATTGAAAAATGTTGAAGAAGAAGGCTACCGTTCTTTATCTTCAGTGAAAAAAGAAATTGAGTATGAAGTACGTAATGTCGCGAAAGCGAAAATTCTTGTAAAAAAATTAGAAGATGCTTTAGCCTCGTCCAATATAGAACAAGTTGCACAGAAATTAGGTAAATCGGTCGAAATTGCTCAAAATATTCTAATGTCTAATCCAATTATACCAGGAGTAGCTCGTGAGGATAAATTAATAGGTAGTGTTTTTGGGTCAAAAATGGGCAAAATGTCAAAAGCTATTGTTGGAGATAAAGGTGTTTATGCTTTTGTTTTGTACAGCTTTGCAAATCCTCCAGAACTCACAGATAAGAAAATATTGAAACAAAATTTAGTTCAGCAGCAGGCTACCAAAGCGGTTGATAATGTCATGGAAGCGTTGAAATATGTTGCGAATGTCAAAGACTATAGAATAAAATTTTACTAAACATTTTAAACACTAAATTTGTGTCCGAAAGTTATATCTATGGCTTTCGGACTTTTTTTTGAATTTCAGTTTTCTGCCGATGGATATTCAGACGAATATTGTCAATAAAGTTTCTTCTAGTGGGTTGATTTCACTGGATTTAGCAGCATTTTTACCTAAAGAAGAACAGATTGTTTATGATATTAAAAAACATTTATATCAGGGAATCATTCTGCGTGAAAAAGATTTTAGAGAAGACCTCAAAAATTATGATTGGTCGATTTTTCACGATAAATATGTAGCATTAACATGTTCAATTGATGCGATTATTCCTAATTGGGCTTATATGCTTTTAACACTTTGTATGCAGCCCTATGCAAAGGAGGTTTTTTTGGGTGATTCGGAATCTTTACAACAACATTTATTGCAAGAGGCAATAAAAAATATTGATTTGGAAAAATATAGAAATCAAAAAGTAGTTGTGAAGGGATGTGGAGATACTGCTATTTCTTTGGGAGCTTATGTTGCCGTAACACAAAAATTAGGTCCGGTAGTTGCTAGTTTAATGTATGGAGAACCTTGTTCGACAGTTCCGTTATTCAAACGTAAATCTTAATTATGATTAAAAATTTCAATAGAAAAATACTTTTGTTAGTTTTTTTGTTTTTCTCACTTGGAAATGTGGTTGTTGTTGATGGGCAGACTGCATTATCTTCTGTCAAAGAAAATGTTTTTGATGTTGGTGAAGAGTTGAACTACAAGCTCAAATATGGATTTATTACGGCCGCAGAAGCTACATTGAGAATTGAGTCATCTGACGTGCAATTCGAAGGTAAGGACGTTTTTCATTTAGTTGCTACGGGTAAAACAGCAGGAACTTTTGATATCTTTTATAAAGTGCGTAATCGCTACGATTCTTATATCGATCAAAAAACATTATTACCATTTCTATATACCGAAAATATTCGCGAAGGAGGTTATAGTAGGCAAGATAAAGCGCGTTTTTATCAAAATGACAGGAAGGTGGTAACTAACAAAGATACCTATAAAGGGAGTGAGCAAACTTTCGATGTTATATCGTCTTATTATTTCGCTCGTTCGTTAGATGTGAATTCAATTAGGCAAGGCGATAAATTTATTTTAAAATATTTTTTGAATGATGCGATTACGCCTATGGAGATACAGTATGTTGGTAAAGAGCGTGTTTGTACGTCTTTGGGAACATTTAATTGTCTTAAATTTAGTCCGTCTATACAACCAGGAAGAATATTTAAGAAAAATAGCAAATTGTATCTTTGGATTACAGATGACGCGAATAGAATTCCGATAAAAGCTGAAGTTGAAATATTGATTGGCTCTATTACTCTCGAATTGGAATCTGCAAAAGGATTAAAATTTCCTTCTTCCTCGATGATTCAAGATTAATCCCTTTATGAAATTTTTTTAAGATGATAGAAATACAGCATACCTTAGTTCATGAAGATCTGGTGAACGAGCAATTTATTTGTCATTTAGAAAAATGCAAAGGTGCATGTTGTATAGAGGGAGATTCAGGGGCTCCATTAAATTTTGAAGAGTTAGCCATTTTAGATAAAATTTATGATTCAGTTAAACCTTATATGACAGATAAGGGAGTGTATACTGTTGAAAAAATAGGACGTTATGTTAAGGATTTTGAAGGAGATTATACTACTCCATGTGTCGATGAGAATAAGGAGTGTGTATACGTTAATGTTGAACAAGGAATAGCAAAATGTGCGATTGAAAAAGCCTATGAAGAGGGGAAGATAGATTGGAAAAAACCGGTTTCTTGTCATTTATACCCCATCCGTATTACACAGTATCCTGATTTTGAGGTATTAAGTTATGACCGATGGCATATTTGTCATGATGCATGTTCATTTGGAGCACAACACCAATTGCCAGTATTTCGTTTTTTGAAAGACGCTCTTATCCGAAAATATGGAGAGTTGTGGTTTAACGAATTAGAACAAAAGGCTACTATGAAATAACTTGTGAAATGGAGAGTATCTCATATTTTAAGATATTTATTTCCTAAATTCGCAGTTTGAAATAAAATGATACTAAATTGAAAGGCATAATTTTAGCAGGGGGGTCTGGGACTAGGCTTCATCCGTTGACTTTGGCTTTAAGTAAACAAATTATACCTGTTTATGACAAGCCTATGATTTATTATCCCTTGTCAACATTGATGTTGGCGGGAATTAGAGATATTTTGATTATATCGACTCCTCACGATTTACCCAATTTTCAACGCCTTTTAGGAGACGGTTCCCAATTGGGTTGTTCCTTTAGCTATGCTTTACAACCAGAACCTAATGGTTTAGCTCAGGCATTTGTGATAGGGGCAGATTTTATAGGAACAGAAAAAGTTGCGCTCATTTTAGGAGATAATATTTTTCATGGAGATGGGATGTCTAAACTTTTACAAAACTCTTCGAATCCTGATGGAGGTGTTGTATTTGCGTATTCGGTCGCAGATCCTGAACGGTATGGTGTGGTTGAATTTGATGAGTTAAATCAGGTAATTTCTATTGAAGAAAAACCTTCACTTCCTAAATCTAACTATGCAGTACCAGGATTATATTTTTATGATAACGATGTTTTAGAGATAGCGAAAAATATAAAACCCTCAATGAGAGGAGAATATGAAATTACAGATGTCAATAGAGAATATTTACGTAGGAGAAAATTGAAAGTGGGTATACTCAGTAGGGGCACGGCTTGGTTAGATACGGGTACATTTGCGTCTTTAATGCAAGCTAGTCAGTTTGTGCAGGTCATTGAGGAGCGACAGGGTTTAAAAGTTGGCTGTGTTGAAGAGGTTGCATTTCGCATGGGATTCATTGATGAAGAGCAACTTTGTGCAATTGCACAACCTTTAACTAAAAGTGGCTATGGTCAATATTTGCTTCGATTACTTAAATAACTTAAGTATAAATACAGTCCCATTTCCTTAAAAATAACTATCAAAATTAAATTTCAATGAAGTATCTCAGTAGCGAATTGAGTAGGTTTTCGAGTCAGATTAAGTATGCGACTGAAAATTATAATCTACACGATTTAAAATTAACGGATTTTGCTCAAGTATTAATTAGTGGATTAGGTGGTTCCGGTATTGCAGGAAAGATAGTTAAGGGTTATTTTCAAAATAAATTCTTGTTGCCGATAGATGTCATTTCCGATTATGTGCTTCCGGCTTATGTTAATGAGAGAACTTTAGTAATAGTTAGTTCATACAGTGGTAATACAGAGGAATCTTTGGCTATGTACGAAGATGCTAGGGCTAAAAATTGTACTATTATAGTTTTGTCTACAGGTGGTAAGCTTGTAGAGTGGGCAAAGAGAGATAAAGTACTTATTTATTTTGCAGAGAGTGAATTTCCTCCAAGAATGGCTTTGGGTTATTCCCTTACTTATTTGTTTCTTATATTTTTTGAATTATTACAGGAGTTGGATAACGTTAATTTTCTCGATCTTGTAAATACCTTGTCAGATTTTAATTCCTTCAAAAAAAGGGCAAAATTACTTGCAGATTTTTTTACAGAAACGATTAAACAAAAATTTGTTCTTATCG
>CANJWF010000004.1 GCA_947478315.1 Sphingobacteriaceae bacterium
CTTTCAAAGACAAATATTCAGCGACGAGCTTTTTTTGCTACTTTTTTTCGCGGAGAAAAAAAGTAGAGATAAGTGCGATGGACTTTTTGAGGGTCGACTACCTATCCACCTCCCCCAACACGATATCAATAGACCCCAAAATAGCCACTAAATCTGCCATCAGCACGTCTTTACCCAATTCCGATAAGACAGATAAATTATTAAAACTAGGCGCACGCACTTTTACCCGTTTGGGAATTTCCGTCTTTCCATCGGCAACAAAATAAAAACCCAATTCTCCTTTCGGATTTTCAGCCCTTACATAATAATCTTGAGCCTTCGGTATAATTTTACGTGGAAGTTTTGCCCGCGGGTCAAAATCAGGCGTACGCTTTAATTCTTTAGTTAAACGCTCCAAGCACTGCTCCACCATTTTCAACGACTCACGCATTTCATCTACACGAACTTTAAATCTATCCCAACAATCGCCCACTTGACCCATCAAACCCGTACCTATCGGAATAGCAAAATCTAATTCAGGATAAACAGAATAGCCATCCACCCTACGTAAATCCCACTTCAAACCCGATGCACGCAACATCGGCCCAGAGCAACCATACGCAATCGCCGTATCTAAAGGTAGCACTCCCACATTCGCTGTTCTATCAATAAACAATCGATTGTCGGTAAGCAACATATCTAACTCATCCAATTTAGGTCTGAAATAGGTAATAAATTCTGCACAACGCTGTTCAAAATCAACAGGTAAATCGTAAAAAAGTCCTCCGACCCAAATGTAGTTATACAACATTCTAGCTCCAGAAGCCCATTCTAACAAATTCATAATATGCTCTCTATCTCTGAAACACCACATAAACGGAGTAAATGCGCCAATATCAATACCATAAGTACCTATCGCAATTAAATGAGAGGCAATCCTATTCAACTCACAAACTAGCACCCGAATATATTCCACTCGCTTAGGAATATCCTGCTCTATGCCCAACATACGCTCTACCCCCATCACAAAAGCATGGTTATTATTCATAGACGCCAAATAATCCAGCCTATCCGTAAAAGGAATAATTTGTTGATAAGTTAAAGCCTCACAATGTTTTTCAAAACAACGATGTAAATATCCTAAATGAGGAATCACTTCTTTAACTACCTCGCCATCCATAATCAATTCCAAACGCAAAACGCCATGCGTAGAGGGATGCTGTGGACCCATCTGCAACACCATTTCCTGTGGTTGCAAACGTTGTAGCCGTTGTCGATATTTTTCTAAAGCCCTATTTTGCACATCAATGAGTTATTGTTGATTCAATACGAATACCATGATACGTTTCAGCAGGTTTATAATCTTTTCTAAGCGGATATCCTTCCCAATCATCTGGCAGCAAAATTCGTCTCAAATCGGGATGGTTAGAGAAAAAAACACCCAATAAATCATACACTTCACGTTCATGCCACTCTGCGGTTCTCCATACCGAACTCACACTCGACACCTCAGGCAAAAAAGATGAATTTCTATCAACATCTACCCAAATTTTTAATACTAATTGATGCCCATACGGAACAGAATATAAATGATACACCACCCCCAACAAATTATTTTCAGCACCTCCATCGACACCCGATAAACACGATAAAGAATCGAAATAAAGTTCCTGATGATTTCTCAAAAACAAACACACATCCACTATCTGTTTAGGCTCGATAAGTAGTGCCGATTGTAAACCAACTGTTTCCTCTCCCAATACCACGCCATCCCCAAAATGGCGAATGAGTAAATCTCTTATGTTAGAAAATGACTGGCACATCGTTTTGTATTTTAAAACACTGAATAAAAATAATTTAACAATAAAATATTCGGATTTTATGCTATCGCCTAAATTATGGAGAAAGCCGCGAAATAGTCCAATCTTTACCTAATGCCATCTGTTCAAACACAATTCTGTCGTGCAAACGTGCAGGCCTACCTTGCCAAAATTCAAATCGTTGCGGCTTCAGTAAATACCCCCCCCAATAATCCGGCATCGGAATAATAGATTCATTATCAAATTTTTGGGTAAAATATACTAATTGTTGCTCCAAAATTGCTCTACTATCTAAACGCACATCCTGACGAGAAACCCATGCGCCTATCTGACTTTCACGAGGACGTTCATGAAAATACGCTACCGACTCCTCATAACTCAATCGCTCAATCGGCCCCTCGATAGTTACCTGACGCTCCAAATCGAGCCAAAAAAACAACATAGTGGCGAAAGAATTTTCTGCTAATTCTCTTCCTTTACGACTTTCATAATTGGTGAAAAAAGAAAAACCTCGTTCGTCAAACCCTTTAAGCAACAAAGTCCGAGCCGAAGGTTTTCCTTTCAAATCGGCAGTAGCCAAGGTCATCGCATTAGGTTCCTTAACGCCCCCTTGCAAAGCCTCATCAAACCATTGTTGAAATTGAACCATAGGATTAACATGAATGTCATTTTCCGACAAAGAAGCCGAACGATATTCTTGCCTCAAATGCTGAATATCTTTTTTAGTTGAAAGATTCATAACTTATTTGAATTATTGGTCTGTAGCAAACCTAATGAGTAGCATTTGATAGAACAATGAGCAGTATCATGAAATCATCCCATCAAATAATACGCTTAACGCAACGCTCATCCCATTGAATACATACCACACCTGGCTGCTTCCCCCCATCGAACGAACCCAATCGATTACTGAGTCCTAAAAAATCAGCTCCATTCAACGTAGCCCAGCACAACAATTCCGACAACGGAACATGAGCATACGCATTACGAATGGCAACAATTTCATCCCAAATAGACAACGTACCATTCGATGCCAAACTATCCGTCCCCAATACCAATTTCACTTTCGAGGCTCGCAACAAATCAATATCAGGCAATCGGTTTTCAATATACAAATTCGCCTTAGGACATAAGGCCCAAAACAATTGATCAAATGCTCGTTCCGCAAAGCTAATATCTTCGTTGGACGTAAAAGTATTATGTACCAATAATAATTTGGTCGACGACGACAAATAAGGCAAATACGTTTGTAACGAACTTTTACCCGATGCCTTAAAAAAACTAACATCTATGCCAAAAAAATCATACAGATTCAAAAAATCACCTTCTCGATTTTGAAAAAAAAGATTTTCCTGTGCTGTCTCCTGATTATGAATGCTCAATAAACCATCTATCCCATTCAATCCATTATTAATCAAATTGAATAATTCTTCAGACACCGAATACGGAGCATGTGCCGTCATAGAATAAGACAATGGCGACAGTGCCTGTCCCACTTCTACACCTACATCAAAAATAGCTTGCGCGCGCTCAGGCAAAAAGCCAAAAAGCTCCACAAAACTGTGATAATAAATAGAAGAAGTTAATTTCACCGCCCGAGAAACCGCAGAATTAACAACATCTCCAACAGCAACAATACCTGCATCATACATCATTTTATCCGCACGCTGCATAGCATCCAATATCACTTCCAACTCAAAGCCATTCCGCAACGACTGCACTTGCTTAATAAAAGAAACCAAGCCCCTAGATTTTGCAACATGCCCCCGCAAATGCGAAAGTTCTAAGTGGCAATGTGCATTCACAAAACCAGGACACAAAGAGCCTGCAAAATACTCTATCCCAAGCTCATTCCTGTCCCACTCGTCCTCTTTCAAAACCGACAACACAACACCCGTATCACTCAGCACGAGCATTCCATTAAAAATAGGCTCCGATGTAATTGGATAAATACAATCTGCAACTAATTTTCTCATTTAATTTCACAACATACATTAAGTAACTAACCCTACAAGAACTTACTTGAACATTAAAACAACACACAAATGTCACGTTCAATTCATTATTTCGATTTCTCTTAAGTTTACGAGTAGTTGAAAGATTTTCATCACCCCTTATATAACCACTTAATTATTGATTTCAGTACATTTGCACTAAATGGAATCAGCTACATTAAAAACAGACATTCGCAGTCTCACATTAGAAACCTTAAAAGAACAATTTTCTGCATTAGGAGAAAAGCCCTATAGAGCGCAACAAGTTTACGAATGGCTTTGGAAAAAATCGACAACTGATTTCGAAAAAATGACGAATCTATCCAAAGTACTTCAACAAAAACTCACAGAACAATTCGTTATCAATAAGGTTGACATACACAAGGCTCAATTCAGCAACGATGGAACTATTAAAAGTAGTTTCAAATTACACGACCAACATTTAGTAGAAGGTGTATTGATTCCCAAAGAAGACCGGATGACGGCCTGCGTATCCTCCCAGGTAGGCTGTAGCCTCACTTGCAAATTTTGCGCAACCGGATACATGGAAAGAAAAAGAAACTTAAATGCTGATGAAATCTATGACCAAGTAGCTTTAATTGCTCAGCAAGCCCAAGAAAAGTTCCAAAAAAACCTTAGTAACGTTGTATATATGGGAATGGGCGAACCCTTACTAAACTATGCCAATGTAATACGCTCAGTAGAACTCATTACCTCACACCAAGGATTAGGAATGGCTCCTAAACGTATCACAGTATCCACAGCAGGTATCGCCAAAATGATTAAAAAATTAGGCGATGACCAAGTAAAATTTAATCTAGCACTTTCACTACATGCAGCAAATGACCAAAAGAGAAACGAAATAATGCCCATCAACCAACAAAATTCTCTCCAAGCCTTAACAGAAGCGTTAAAACATTATTTCATCAAAACCAAAAATCCAGTTACCTACGAATACATCATCTTTAACAATTTCAACGACACATTAACCGATGCACAAGAATTAGCCCAATTCTGTAAACATCTTCCATGTAAAGTAAATATTATCGAATATAACCCCATTTCATTTGCCGATTTCACAAACACAACAGAAAACAAAACCACTAGCTTCGCTAACTATCTTCGCAATAAAGGCATTCAAACCAACGTTAGGCATAGTAGAGGCAAAGACATTGATGCTGCTTGTGGACAGTTAGCCCTTAAAAACAATGATTCACTACCTGCGTGACTTCATCTCATTAATCTATCCCGAACTCTGTAACTGTTGTGGGCAGAACCTACACCACAATGAAACCATTATTTGCACACATTGCCTTGCTCAGCTTCCCGTCAGAAACGACCACCAAAATTCTCAAAATGAATTATTACAACTTTTTTGGGGAAGAGTTCCTTTAAAAGGAGCTTTCGCCTATTTAGATTTTAAAAAAGGAAGTAAAATTCAAACACTGTTACACAGGCTCAAATATCAACAACAAGCCGCAATAGGCATTTGGCTAGGATTTCAGCATGGACTACTCCTGAAAGAAAACCCTATTTATCAAAAAATTGACTACATTATCCCTGTACCCTTACACCACAGCAAAGAAAAATTACGGACCTATAACCAAAGTCAAAAATACGCCGAAGGACTAGCATTAGCTACTCAAAAAACGGTAAGCATAAACCATCTAATACGTACACATGCAGGTTTGTCTCAGACACAGAAAACAAGAATGGAACGTATCAGCGATACAAAGTCAATATTCACCTTCAAGAATAATCAAAACATGAACAACAAACATCTGCTATTAGTTGATGACATCATTACCACCGGTGCCACCATAGAAGCCTGTTGCACCGAAATACTCAAGAACACCCCCAACATCACCTTAAGTGTAGCTACGATTGCACTAACAAAAGACCTTTAACTAATAAACAACATATCTATCTTCCATAAACTACAATAGCAAGTTTTTTTGTAAATTAGTTGTAATTTGCGACTGTAAAATCTAACACGAGAACGGTGACCAATATTGAGCACTAATTTGATTGAATCATGAGACGAATTGCTACAAAAATCATACTGATAATTTTATTTTTTTGCACTTATATGCCTTATTCTGAAGCACAAACGCAAAAAAAATATTTCATTGAAGCATTTTTGGGAGCTTATCAGAGTAGTACTCCAATATCCGACGCTACCTCTCCTGCCAATCCCTTAACACTAAACATAGTTAATCCCTATCAGATTACGACAGATAATAGTGGAAATATTTATGTAGCAGAACGGGGAGCAGGAGGCACAGGGCATAGAATACGTAAGTACGATGCCGCCACACATTCAGTAACAATTGTTGCAGGCTCAGGACTAACAAGTCCTAACAACATGACAGATGGCATGTTTGCAACGTCTGCAAATATAACTTTCCCTTCTGGATTAGCTGTCAGTCCAGACAATAAATGGCTATATTTTACCGAAGGTACCAAGCACACCATTAGACGCATTCTGATAGATGCCAGTGATGCTACCAATGTCGGAAAAATGGAATTAGTTGCGGGGACATACAACAATAGTGGCGCAATTGACGGAAACGGAGATATCGCAAGATTTAACAAACCAGAGGGTATTTACTTTGACCAATCGGGTAACTTATACGTAGCAGATTTTGTCAATGGCAGAGTCAGAAAAATTTCGGGATTAAATTCCTCATTCGGAGCAGCCACTAACCGCTCAGGATTAACAGTAACCACCATCATAGGAGCAGCAGCAGGAGATCCTTCAACCAACGGAATATCTCCCCTAAGTGCATCTTTACAAGGTGTATTCAGCATCGCCATAGACAATAATTCGAACATTTATTTCACAGAACAAATAACAGGACGAATAAGAATGTTATCCGTTAATACACAAACTATTAATGGCATACCATACGATAAGGACAAACTTTACATCATAGCAGGTAACGGAACTTTAGCCAATAGTGTAGAAGGGCAAGGAGCATTGACAAGTTCTATCAATGAACCAAGAGGGCTATACGTTTACAATACTAACACCAATACGGTAAACATATTTTTCTGTGAATATGGTGCTCAAAAAATCATCAAACTGGATGGAGCCGACAACAAGTTATATAATATAGCGGGAACGGAAAATAATTCAGGCTACTCGGGAAATAATGGTTTAGCAACTGCTGCATTGATTAATCACCCCACTCATATTTTGTTCAGCAATGGCATAGGATATTTCAGCGATGCTGACAACAACACCATTAGAGCGCTTACCTCGTGTAAACTAAATAAATCTACTTATAGTAATACGTGTTTAGGTTTCAATGCCTATTTTCATGTATATACACCCATAACTGTCACTAGCTATAACTGGTATGATTTTAATAACGGTTCTCCTCAAACACTCTTACAAACAACCGAAACATGTACAATTGCTAACGTAAACACCAGTCAGAATTTAAAAGCATATTACTGTGTCGCGATAACACCAGACTGCGGAAATGTAACAAGTACCATATTCACCTTAACCGTAACTCCGCTCCCAAGCATTCTAGTAAATCCCACTACCTACACAATTTGTCCGAATAGCAATGCAAATTTCAGTATTACAGCATCTGGAACCACATTACTCTATCAATGGCAACAAAAATTATTAGGATTTTCAACATTTTCTGATATTCCAGGAGCAAACTCATCTGCGTACACAGTTTCGAATGTTGGAACAGCATACAATGGCTTTCAATATAAATGTAGAATAAGCGAACAGTGTGGATCTTCCACTAGTGCATGGGTAGACAGCAACAGCGCCACACTCAATGTACCAAACGAAAACGCTCCTAACATCATACAAGCTCCGCCACCAAATGTCTCCGTTTGCGCACAGGCTTCACTCAATTTAGCACTAACAGGCACAGGAGGAGGACTTAGTTATCATTGGGAGATTGAAACAGTAGCCAATAATAGTACCTACACAAGCACTGGAAACAATTCGTCCACACTGTCTTCTTTAGCGAATATAGCAGACGATAGTAAACGTATTCGTTGTATTCTAACAAATTCATGCGGAACATACACTTCTACACTAGTAGCACTAAGTGTAAAAGAATCTCCCTCTCAACTCTCCTACTCTGGAGATATCACATTATGCGCCACACAAAGTGGAATGTTCTCGGTAACATTTACGGCTCCATCAAGCGGATCTCTAACTTATAGGTGGGAAGTAGATCAAAACAATGGTCAAGGTTTTCAAAGCGCACCTCCAAACTATACCTTACAATCTTACGCTATTAATTCAGCATTAATCAGTCAAAATGGATTTAATTATAGATGTATAGGCATATTTACTAATCAATGTACAGCTACTTCTACTTCCATGAGACTAGGCGTAAGTAATGCTTTAGCATTTACTCAGCAACCTCCTCCTAGCGTACTGGGCTGTACCAACCAAACAACAACTATTGGTATAGTAGCCACTGGCGACAATGTAAATTACCAATGGTACTATTCCACAGATAACGGAGCAAGTTATTTACCTGTTGCAGGTACAAGCACCAATACACTTTTAACCCTGCCAAATATTACCCTTAGTCAAGCTAACTATCGTTATAAATGTCAAATTAGTAACGGCTGTGGTAGCAATACCAGTACGATAGCCACACTAAATGTGCAAGAAACCCCCACAATAACTACACAACCACAAAATCAGGTCATTTGCGCTGGAGCAAGTATCACATTTACCTTAAACGCAAATGGGATGGGAGTTATTTCCTGTCAATGGCAACAAAAATTGAATAACTCTCCTATTTTTCAAAATGTTTCGAATCAATTTAATTATAACATTAGCAATGTTTCTTCCGATTTAAATCAATCGCAATATTTGGCTATTGCAACCTCCAATGGCTGTTCTGTTACCAGCACTATAGCGTCATTAACCGTCAATAGCAGTGCAACAATTACATTACAACCCAATATCACAAACACAAAATGCACAGGCAATAACTGCGTTCTTAAAATAGAAGGACAAGGTTCAATAACAGGTTATCAATGGTATATTAAAACACCGAGCAGTGGTAGCTTTGTAGCAATAGCGGGTGCCATTGCGGCTATTTACACAGCCACTAACGTAAACACACCAACTTATAACAACAGTCAATTCAAGTGCGAAGTCAGCAACTTATGTAGTTCTTCAGTAACAAGTACAATAGCCACTTTATTTGTACACGATATCCCATCAATAACAACAAATCCTGTTGATGTTTCGGTCTGTCCGAATGGATTAAGTTCTTTTTTCATAACCGCATCTTCCACATCTGGAGATATTTTGAGTTATCAATGGCAACAAAAATCTCCATCAGACAGCCAATTTAATACTTTAACAGGTTATACTTTACCTACTCTTACATTCAATTCCACTCAATCTCAAGTTAACAACTATGCCTACGTCTGTCGAGTATTCGATACTTTTGGCTGTGAAAATTATTCATCATCCGCCACTATTCATATCAAAAGTGCGCCCGTTATTCAAACGCAACCACAGGCCATCGCTACCTGTAAAACTCAAGATGCAGAATTGGAGGTAATCGCAGCGGGTTCTAATTTAACCTATCAATGGCAAAAAAACAGTCCTAGTACATCCTCCTATCAAAACTTAACAGAAACAACTAAATTTCAGAACACAACATCCCGGAAATTGAAAATAACATCTCTTGTTCCAGTAAGCGACGAGCAAAATTTTTTATGTATCATTACCGATGGAGTCTCTCTCTGCAGCACCACTTCTCTTCTAACCCAACAATTGGTAAATACCCCACCTACAATCATAAGTAATACATTATCTCCTACAACGTGTCCAAATTCACCCGTTAAGCTTTCTGTGGTAGCAACAGGAACTGGATTAATTTACGAATGGCTCGAAAATTTTAACGGTACGTGGGCTTCGATAGGTACAAACAGTAATTTGTATCAAGGAATGAATTCTCCCGATTTAATCATACCAGATGCACAAACAGGCATGAACAATTACTTGTATCAATGTAGAATTAAAGGTACTTGCGACAATGTAGGCACAAACAGTAGTGTAATTACTTTAACTGTTAAAGAAGGTATAAAAACTTTACCTGTTATTCAATCAGATATTAAAAGTAAGTTAATTGAAACGAATGTTTCAATTAACTTCAGCATAACCACAAACACAACTACCGAAAACTATCAATGGTTTCGCAATGGTATTTCATTAACCAATGGAACCAGTTCAAATCTTACTATAAAAGAGTCTAACGCTGGCTCGATTTTTTTTAAAATAAAAGTAACCAACGTTATTTCTGGCTGTTCTGTTTCCTCAAATAACTATACTGTTACAATTATAAATCCTGCAAAATTATCAGCAAGCATAAATTATAATAATTATACCAAAATATGTAAAGGAGATTCATTAAAACTGCATGCAAATAACGACCCTTACTTAAATTGGAAATGGTACAAAAATGGCAATATAATTCCCAATGCCCAAGATAGTGTGTACGTAGTTAAAGAAAATGGCTATTACGAGCTAGTGGTTAAAAATGCGAATAATGAAGAAGCTAAGTCAAAAATTGGAGTAAATATTCTTGTACAAGATCCGCCTCAAATAATCATTAAGTCACTTAGTGGAAAGCTAGGAGTCGCTGCAGGCAATAGCATATCTTTGATAGCAACTGGAGGATTTACTTACAAGTGGCTACCAGCAGAAGGTATACCAAATGGTTCCAATAACAATATCCTATCCGTCGTGCCAACTAAAACAACAACCTACACAGTTATAGGTAAAGACGGATTAGGCTGTACCAATACCGCAACGATTGCCGTAAAAATATTCGAAGATAATTATTTAGATAAATTGTTATCCAATGAAGTATTGTTCAAACCACCTTTACTATTTACTCCTTACGTTAACGATGGTTTTAACGACGTATTCAAAATAGATGTGCTCGATGAGCAATTCGAAAGTTTTTGCGAACTTACCGTCCTAAATGTTTGGGGTAAAATAGTCTATTATAATTCACTATACCACAACGAGTGGGATTTTAGCTATCGCAATGAAAAACTCCCCCCAGGATTGTATTACTACAAAGCGACAACAAAACTTAAAGAGGGAAAAGAAAAACTTTATATCGGTTATTTTAATCTTTTAGAATCCTCTACTAGATAAAATTTTGCAATTCTTGTCTGAATCTTAATTTTATTCCTTACGCACCCATTCGAAAATCTAAAAAATATCCCTTAGATTTGCGACTTTCAGATTTATCGTTTATAGCTTAGATTTATATAATTCTAAGCTATAATAGTTTTATATGTTCAAAAACAACTTATCAAAAAAACAATGCAAAGTAAAGGAATCATTAGACTAGTAGCCATTGCACTCGCTATCGCTTGTTTATACTCATTATCATTTACGTGGGTTAGTAGGAGCGTAGAAGACGATGCTAAAGCGTTTGCTAAAGGCGATTTGTTACGAGAAAGGAGTTACCTAGACTCGATGGCTACACAACCTGTATATAATTTAGGGTTTACAGAATTTTCTTATCAATATTGTAAAGAAAGAGAAATTCCTTTAGGGTTAGATTTAAAAGGCGGAATGAATGTTACGATGGAAATTTCTCTATCTGATTTAATTCTTTCTTTGTCTAATCATAATCAAGACCCCTATTTCAATCGTGCACTTGCAGAAGCTGAACGATTATCTGCTACCAGCCCCAAAGATTTTATTTCTCTCTTAGGAGCATCGTTCGATAAATTAAATCCTAACGGACGGTTGGCACCCTTATTTGCAACCAAAGAAAATAAAAACAATATCAAATTTACTTCAACAAATGGAGAAGTACTTGATTTTTTAAGAAAAGAATCTAAGAGTGCCGTTGAACGTTCATTTAACATTTTACGCACACGTATTGATAAATTCGGTGTAACTTCTCCTAATATTCAGTTACAAGAAGGTTCTAATCGCATTCTTATAGAACTACCTGGAGTTAGCGACCCTAGCCGTGTCAGAAAATTGCTCCAAGGCTCTGCCAAATTAGAGTTTTGGGAAACGTATGACAATCGCGAAATTTTTTCTGTACTAGATAATCTAGACAAAGCTCTCGCTGCCCAAGCACAGTCTTCCGAGAAAAAAACGGCAATTAATACCACTAACACGAATAATTCCAGCAAATTAACCGCATTAGGCAAGCAAATTAATAATACACAAGATACCTCTCGCGTATCTCCCGAATTAGCTAAGAAAAATCCTCTTTTTTCAACTTTGGGACCTTCTGTTTATCAAACAGAATCTGGACAACAAGCATTAAGACCTGGTCCAATGGTAGGTTATGCTTCACAAAAAGATACAGCAAAAATAAATGAGATGCTATCATCCTACTTTGCAAAAGCCATTATACCATCTACCGCAAAATTTTCATGGAGTGTAAAACCTATTGGCGATTCTAAAGTATTCGAATTATATGCATTAAAAGTTTCTACTCCCGATGGTTCCCCTGCCTTAGCAGGAGATGTTGTTGCTGATGCTAGAGAAGATTTTGATCAAAAAGGCAATCCAGAAGTAATCATGGTAATGAATAACGATGGAGCTAGAGATTGGAGACGTATAACCGCGGCTGCGGCGGCAGATCCTCAAAATAAAAAAAGCATTGCCATTGTTTTAGACAATGCCGTTTACTCTGCCCCTACTGTACAAAATGAAATTTCAGGAGGCGTTTCCTCTATATCTGGACAGTTTACCATAAATGACACAAAAGATTTAGCCAACATCCTCAAGGCTGGTCGCTTACCCGCCCCCGCAAAAATTGTAGAAGAAGCAATAGTTGGTCCATCATTAGGAGAAGCCGCTATTAATGCTGGATTAACCTCGTCAGTAGTGGGTTTACTCGTTGTACTCATATTTATGATTTTCTACTACAACCGAGCAGGCACAGTTGCCAACATTGCAGTTTTTGTAAATGTATTCTTTTTGATGGGTGTCTTAGCATCATTGGGAGCTGTATTAACTTTACCTGGTATTGCAGGTATTGTATTAACATTAGGTATGGCAGTAGATGCCAATGTATTAATTTACGAACGTGTTAGAGAAGAACTTGCTCATGGAAAAAATACTCGTTTAGCAATAACCGATGGTTTTAAACATGCTTTACCATCTATTTTAGATTCAAACGTTACCACGTTTTTAACAGGGGTTATTCTATATATTTTTGGTAGTGGTCCCATACAGGGCTTTGCAACCACACTCATGATAGGTATACTGACGTCCCTATTTAGTGCAATTTTCATCACTAGATTAATTTTTGAATGGATGTTACAAAAGAACTGGGACATCAAATTTTCTAATCCATTTTCAGCCCATACTTTCAAAAATGCTAATTTTGCATTTGTTAAAAATCGAAAATTTTTCTACTTAGGTTCTGGCACCTTTATTTTGGCAGGAATTATATCGATTATTATCAGAGGATTTAGCTTCGGTGTCGACTTCAAAGGAGGACGCTCTTATGTAATAAAATTTGAAAAAGCTGTACAAACAGAGCAAGTCCGTTCTGCATTAGAACAGTCATTTGGCATGTCGGCAGAAGTTAAAACTTTTGGAAATGCGAACCAAGTACGTGTTACCACTGCTTATAAAATTGAAGAAAATAGTGAGGCGGCAGAAAAATTAGTGGAAACTAAATTACTCTCGGGTCTTTCTAGTATCAAAAATAACAAAAGTGAAATACTAAGTACGCAGAAAGTAGGTCCCACGATAGCAAACGACATCAAATTATCTGCTATTTACTCCGTGGTATTTGCTATCATTATTATTGCGGCCTACATTTTCATCCGATTTAAGAAATGGCAATATAGCTTGGGAGCACTCATTGCACTTATACACGATGTACTATTAGTATTGTCATTTTTCTCCCTATTTAATGGAATTTTACCTTTTTCACTTGATATAGACCAAGCATTTATCGCGGCAATTCTGACAGTAGTAGGTTATTCAATTAATGATACGGTAGTAGTATTTGACCGTGTTAGGGAATATTTAAATTTGCATCACAGCAAATCAGACAATATGAAACAAGTAATTAACGATGCTATAAACAGCACATTAAGTCGAACAATTATTACAGCACTAACCGTTATATTCGTGTTATTGGTCTTGTTCGTATTTGGAGGAGATATTATTAGAGGCTTTTCATTTGCATTACTCATTGGCGTTACCTTCGGTACTTATTCCTCTATATGCGTAGCAACACCTGTAGTAGTAGAATTTCAAAAAAAGGAAAAGTTAGAAAATTAAATAAATTATATTTTGATAAAAATTAATGGGGTACTTAGCGTGAACTAAGTACCCCATTAATTTTTATCAAAAATCGTGAAAGTATTTCAGTCAGAAAAAATTTTATTCGACTGAAAAAAGATAACTTTGCCATCCGTTAAAAGATATCGTTCTCAATTATATGATAAACCGCAGGTACTTAAGAGTAAAAATTCTACAGGCATTATACGCATACCATCACTCCGATAGTACAAATATTGTCCCTATTGAAAAATTTCTGTTAAAAAGTATCGATAAACTTCAAGAAAGTTATTACTGGCTTTTAGAATTACTGATTGCAATAAGTAGTTACACACTAA
Source organism: Sphingobacteriaceae bacterium (assembly GCA_947478315.1). GTDB lineage: Bacteria > Bacteroidota > Bacteroidia > Sphingobacteriales > Sphingobacteriaceae > CANJWF01. The sequence goes on from CANJWF010000004.1 coordinate 14,423, forward strand.
CCGATGCAGAGGAACGAAGCCGTAAATTATTACCATCTCCAGAAGACTCAAATATTGACACAACTTTTGCAAATAATTTATTGAGATTACAACTTTCTGTTGATTCAAATTATCAAAAAACGCTTACGAAATATAAAATTGATTGGAATTTTGAACCCGAACTCATTAAAACTTTATTCAATCAATTAAAACAAACAGAGCATTATCAACAGTATTTACTGTTAAACGATAAAACAGCGAGCGATAATAGTAAACTATTAAAATTCGTTTTCAAAAAAACAATCTTACAATCTCCCTTAGTTCAACAAATTATGGAAGATAAGTTGCAAACATGGTCAACAGACAAAGACATTCTACAAGCAATGCTTATTAAAAGCATAAAAAATGCAGAAAATAATATAGATCCAATTGCCATCAACATCAGCTTAACTCCAACGGAAGATAAAACATACTTAAATGATATGTTAACTAAATATATCCAACACGAAGAAAAATTACAAGACATTATCAGTAAAAAAACAGAAAATTGGGAGACCGAACGTCTCGCCATAACAGATATTATATTGATGAAGTTAGCATTAATAGAAATTCTCTACTGCCCAACTATACCTATTAAAGCTAGTATGAACGAATATATTGAATTAGCCAAAGAATATAGTACGCCTAAAAGTTCCTCTTTTATTAACGGGATATTAGATAATATTTGCATAGAATTAACAAAAGAAAACAAAATTAAAAAAACAGGTAGAGGATTGTTCTAAACTTACTCAATCACAATCGCCACCATAAGAATAACCATTCAAAACTTAAATTAATCAATTGTTTATAAATTAATCAAAATCAAACAACACATGAACGCTACAATTTTATTACAGGTATCTAGTGGAGGGCTCATGCAAATTGTACCTCTACTATTAGTATTTGTGGTTATGTATTTCTTTATGATAAGACCACAAATGAAAAAAGCGAAAGAACATAAAAAGTATATTGAGGGGTTACAAAAGGGAGCAGATGTAGTTACTTCTGCGGGTATTCATGGAAAAATTGTAGAAGTAGGCGAAACTACGTTTTCTATAGAAGTTGCCAATAACATTGTTATTCGTTTCGATAAATCTGCAATAGCATTGGGGAATAGTAAATAATAGATTAATTTCTTACAACATCCATTTACAAAGAGCTACTCTTTAGCTAAAGAGTGGCTCTTTGTAATATAAACAGTGCATTTACATCGTAATAAATGTATAGTATAAATTGAATAAGGTTATCATTTTTGAATTTGGTTTAAAAAATGTTTAAATCACAAAAAATCAAATGGAAATATCAAAAAATTATCGGTTTCACTCTATGCTTAAGTGTAGTTATTGGAAGTTGGTTGAGCATCCAATTATCTAAATCAATTATCCATAACATCAAAATGGTTATCTCCTACGAACAAAAACTTAACCGAAGATCCGATACCATACAAATAAAAACCGTTACTAACGCATGGCAGTTGCTAAAAGGTAACTTGCCCAGATTTATTCACATTCACGTCAATAAATTACCGACGACAAAACAAAATTATGTACTCGTTCGAGATATCATCGCAAAACAAAATTTTCAAAAAGAGGTATCCCTCAAGAAAATCTTAGATATACAGCCAGATACCCTCTTTATTGAGCCCAATTACAAACTTTACTCTAAAATAGTACCCATAAAATTAGTACATAAAATCTCTTTTCTAAATTCATCATACGGAATATCCAAACCCATTATTATTTATCCAAATAAAACTCGAATTTATGGGCCGAAAAAATTACTTCAAAACATTCAATATATAAAAACCGAAACTCTCAAGCTACAACTCAATACCAGTTGGATAGGGATTTGCCAACTCGCTCCCCCTTTTAAAGACATGTCCAAAAATTCCTTAATTAAAGTACATATTCCCGTATCAGAGTTTACAGAAAAAGAGTTTATTTGCCCCATTCATGTTATCAATAACCGCTCTAATAAATCTATCCAGCTCATCCCTGAAAACGTCAAAATCAAAATTGCAGTTGGGATTCATGAATTTAATCAAATAAATATTTCAGACATTACCGCTACCGTTGATATAAGCCTCTTAAAAATTAAACGCTCCAGTAAACTTCCCATCGCCATAAAAATTCCACCATATAGCCGATTAATTTCTGTAGTTCCATGTTTAGCAAACGTATTTGTGCGTAAATAGTTTACCTTAATAAATAATATCTCTTTTTATCTCCCAACTCCATTTTCAATAATTTTAATTTAGTACTAAGAAGTAACCTTTTAAAAATACCTATTTTTCTACTAAGCAATAATCACTATGCTCAAAATTGGAATAACAGGCGGTATCGGGAGCGGAAAAACTACTATTTGTAATTTTTTTTCGTTATTGGGCGTACCAATATTTAACGCCGATCAGGAAGCTAAATGGCTAATGCAGCACACCCAAAAACTCATTGAAGATATACAACAAGTCATCGGGCAGAAGAGTTATAACAACGATGGAAGTATCAACCGAAAACACATCGCACAAATTGTATTTAATAATGTTGACAAACTCAAGCAGTTAAACCAACTCGTGCACCCATTTGTTTTAGAACATTATAATGAGTGGTGTTCTAAACAAACTCATACATCCTTCATCGTACACGAATCTGCGCTACTGTACGAAAGTGGATTTTGGAAACATAATGATTATAACATTCTAGTACAAGCTCCACAAGCATTAAGAATAAAACGAATCATAAAACGAGATGGATTATCAAAGCACGAAATAGAAAAAAGAATAGCTCAACAATGGACGGATAAACAAAAAGTGAATTTGGCTGATTATGTAATTAAAAACGACGAAACCGTATTAGTATTACCACAAGCACTAAAACTATATAAAGAGTTTTATAATCTGAATCAAAAACAATGATTGTAAGTGATTTTCTATATTTCGATGAAAAAGGACTTTTTTGCCCATACGGGAATTTTTATATAGACCCCAAAAAACCTGTTAACAAAGCAATTATATCGCATGCTCACGCCGACCATTGTGTAAAAGGTCATCACGATTTTTTTAGCACACCAGAAACAGCCATTTTAGCTCAACGTAGAATGGGAATCAATGCTGCCAAAAATTTTATTCCACACCCCTATAACATAAAATTTCTAATTGGAGATATTCATGTTAATTTTTTACCCGCAGGTCATATACTCGGTTCGGCACAAGTTATGATGGAATATCGCGGAATACGATATTTGTACACGGGAGACTGTAAACTACAATCAGATTCCACCTGCCTTCCTTATCAAGTAGCAGCAACAGATGTGCTAATTACCGAAACTACCTATGCCAAACCAGAAATAATCCATCCTGACGTTGTTCAGGAAATATTAAAATTGAACAATATCCAATTACCTATTTTCTTAGGAACTTATGCACTAGGAAAAAGTCAACGATTAAACCGCTTAATTAGTGAACATTGCCCCAATAAACTAATTGCTGTACACCATCATATCGCAAAAATAAATGCAGTCTATGAAGAATGCCATATAAACATAGGAACATACACACATTATAGTCGAAAACTACAACGTAATAACTTAATATATATGATGCCCCCAGCTATTTGGCATCGATACACCCGCAGCAAAGACATAGCCCATATCTTTGTAACGGGATGGAATTACAAAAAGAAAGATTCAATGTACAGTTTAACAATTTCAGATCATATCGACTGGAATGATTTATTAGAAATTATACAGAAAAGTAAATGTCGAGAAATTTGGACATTACATGGCGACGGAAATACGCTCAAAAACTACTTCAAGAATCAAATAACCGTTAAAATCTTAAATTAACACCCAAAACGTGTACTATTAAAACACATTCATGAAAAGTATCGATGAAGAAATACAAAGCCATTTTGATGACCATTATCAACGTGTCATCATAAACATACTATTTACAAATGGTTGGTTATGTTGTGCACTCAATCAGCAATTAGAAAAATTTAATTTAACTCGACAACAATACAATATTCTACGCATCTTAAAAGGACAATACCCACATGGAGCAAGTATTCTTTTAATACAAGAGCGCATGTTAGACAAAATGTCGGACGCATCACGCATTGTCGGCCGATTGTTAAATAAACAACTAATCGTTAAACTGCCAAATCCTACGGATAGACGTTACAGCTTAGTTTCTATCAATAAAAAAGGATTAAATTTATTGGAAGAAGTTCGCAAACAAATGAATAGCCGCGATTTTATCAGTAAATCCTTAACTGAAGAAGAGGCAATATTATTGAGCCATTTGTTAGATAAAGTACGACAATTTAATGATGAATAGCACGATCTGCAAAAAAACCAAACAAGGCAATAGACATCCCTATCAGAATAGCTATTAATTTTTTAATATTAAAATGATGTTGTTCGCTCGATTCAAACAAAATAGTAGTAGAGATATGCAAAAACATCCCAATTACAATGCCAATAATAACGTTAAAATAATTTGAAATTTGTGCATAATCACCATGCTTTAATAACACCCCAATTAAATAACCTAGAGGCGACATGGATGAAAATACAATCAATAAGATTATCAAAGTCTTTTTTTTCCACTCGTGAATATAAAAAGCTGTGGTCATGGCAAATGCAGCAGGTATATGATGTAAAGCAATTCCCCATACCAACCTATCTGAAAAACGATCGGCAATAGGCACTCCTTCCAACAAAGCATGCAAACTTAAACTAATCAACATCGCAATGGGAGCAGCGTTACCTCGATAGTCATGTTTATGCACATGACCATGTTCAACACCATGAGAAAACTGTTCCATCAATACCTGTAATGCAAAACCAGCCAAAATATATAACCCGGCATTAGTGCCTCCACTTTCATACACCTCAGGAACTAAATGCAATACTGTTATGGCAAACAAATACGCTCCACTAAATGATAAAATTAGTTTCAGCGGAAAGGTTTTATTTTTAAAAATAAAAACACCCATCCCTCCCGAAAAAGCACTAAAAAAAAGTAACCCTATTTTCCACCACTGCATAATGAAATCAATTATAGATGACATTTATTTGCCACCATTTTAAACAAACGAGCCATCAATATTCCAATTAATATCCCCAATAAAGCCCCTACAAAAACATCAAAAGGATAATGAACACCTACGTAAACTTGTGCAAAACTAATCGAAAATGCCCACAAGCAACCAATAGTAAACATCTTCGACCTATATTGCGGAAACATAAAAGATAAACAGGTTACAAATGCAAAATGATTCGTTGCATGAGAAGAAGTAAAACTAAAGCCAGACCCACAAGGAATCAAAACACGGATTAAACCAACTAGCATAGGCTCATTACATGGGCGTATACGATGCACCAACGATTTAATCACTTGAGAACTAAGAACATCCGAAATGGCAAAAGTAAATAGCAACGTTACAATCATCAGCCACCCCAATTTTCCATAACGCTTAGGAAGAAAGTAAACCACAAAAACATACAACGGAATCCAGAAAAATCGATGACGCCACCAAGGGAATATAAAGTCAAAAAAAGGATTCGCTAAGTCTTGATTGACAAAGAGGAACAAAAATTTATCCAATTCTTGTAAGTACGCTATCATGCTATCTTTCTACAAATCATCACTAAACGGTCAGATTCTTTCTCTACAAATGGTTGTAAATCATACCCTCCAAAAACTCGTTCTATACTAAAATGAGCCAATTTTAATATCCGTTCAAAATCTGTCAAATCGAAATCTTGCACCTCTTCTTTGAAGGCAAATGATTTTTCTTGATGTTCAAAACGAATAGACTTAACAATTTTATGGTCTTCTATTTTTTTATAAATATTAAAAGTAATGCCATCAATATGCTTTTGCTCTTGATGTGTCAAACATGCTTTAATCTTTATTGCATTAAAATAATCTATCACCAAAATACCATTTGGTTGTAAAGCGGCCGCAAAAGAAGTTAAAGCCTTCACATGGTCTTTTTCTGTATCAAAATATCCAAAGCTTGTGAATAAATTAAATGCGTACTGAAAATAATTAACATAAAATGGTTTTCGCATATCATGAATAAAAAATTGCAATTTTTTATTCTCAAATGCTTTTGCAGCATGAATACTAGCAGCCGAAATATCAATACCGATTACATCATAGCCTTTTTTATTCAAATAAATTGCATGACGGCCTTTACCACAAGCAATATCTAATAACCTGTTTTCTAATGTAGGTTCTAAATACGCACATAAATTATCCATAAAAAATTCAGCTTCTGCATCATTTCTTTGATGATATAAAATATGATAATAAGGTGAATTAAACCAGTTTTGAAACCATTTCATGTTACATATTTAAAATTAACCGTCACTAAATACGCTAATGATAAAAAATCATCAGCAAAAACATCTAAACTTAGAGACTGTTTAAATTTTGATCAATAATATTTTTATGGAAGCTAGGAGTATCATAGCTTCACTAGTTTGCACGAGAAACTCAAAGTCTTTGCTTAGTCTTCTGTGATTTTCAAACCAAGCAAAAGAGCGTTCTACGATCCATCGC
>CANJWF010000005.1 GCA_947478315.1 Sphingobacteriaceae bacterium
CATGCAGTATGAAAAGAAAAAGGAGGATAGCCGCTATGGACATTTCTTATTTACAAACACTCATGAATTTTTAATGCGTTTGCCCTGATGTTTGGAGTTAGCCCCATTACTAATCAATGGGTTTTAAATATTCTAGCTTAATAAATTTCATTACTGAAGAAGCGATTTTTAAATCACGTGCTTAAGCACTAACTTTGTTCCATGATTATTGAAGTGTTAAAGTCAAAAATCCATCGTGCAAAAATTACACAAGCCGAATTGCACTATGTTGGTAGTATCACTATAGACGAAGATTTGATGGATGCGGCTAATTTGATTGCTAATGAAAAAGTTCAAGTAGTCAATAATAATAATGGCGAACGTTTTGAAACATACGTAATTAAAGGCGAACGTAATTCAGGTATTATTTGTTTAAATGGTGCATGTGCTCGTTTAGCACAAGTAGGAGATATTATCATTATTATGTCTTATGCACAAATGCCATTTGAAGAAGCTAAACGATATGAGCCCATGCTAGTTTTTATAGATGAAAACAATCGATTAATTTAATAAATATGCCTACTAGTTTTACTCGATATTTAGGAGAGTTGCGTACAGAAGCCACGCATATTCAATCAGGGAACACGGTTATTACTGACGCCCCTGTTGATAATCAAGGCAAGGGAGAGGCTTTTTCACCTACAGATTTATTGGCTACAGCATTAAGTAGTTGTATGTTTACTATTATGGGCATTGCTGCTCGCACCCATCAGATTAATATTGAAGGAGCCACTTGTTCGACTACGAAAATAATGGCAACAGAGCCTAGGAGGGTTATGGAAGTAATTATTGAATTTAATTTTCCCCCACTTAATTTATCCTCAAAGGAGAAACAATTATTGGAAAATGCAGCCAAACATTGTCCTGTTGCTAAAAGCTTGCATACAGACCTTAAGCAGACAATTATTTTTAATTTTTAGGTTAGGGTGTTGTAATTACGAATAAATCCTCGTTAGATTTTTTCATTAAATACTTTTCTCGGGCAAATTTTTCCAATTGAGTAGGGTTAGAAGTTAGTTCTTGAATTTCCTTTTCTACCTGTGTTATTTCACGGATATAAAACGTTTTTTTCTCTCTAAGCTTTACAACTTGCTTATAATAGTCGTATTGAGAAAACAAATCGTTATGGTCAAAAAATAATAACCAAACTAATACAGCTGTTGTCGATATTAAATACTTGTTTTTTAGAATTTTTAGTGCAAGATTCATGCGAAAATAATTAAGTTTTAAAGTCGTATAAAACAAGGTATCTCATATTTATACATTTGTGTTTCATTACCAATAAAAGGGAGTTGTTTTACGTATGTATCCTTTCAAATCTAAATAATTTGAAAACATTAATTGCTTCACAATATTATAAGCTATAAAAATGTTTTCTGGCAGTTGAACGTCATTTACAAAGATAATATCAATAAAATTATGCAGATAACTCCAACAAAAAATTTCACTTCATCAAATATTTTTTCGAGTTGCTTTTTTCATCGTCCAAGATTAATTCTCTGTTTATTCTCTTACTTTTTTTTACTCTTATATTCTTGTGGAAAAGATATACAAAGTAAACAAGAAGAGCCATTTGATAGAACGCAGTATTTAGCATATTCACCTCAAAATGCCGACAAAAAAATAGATTTATTTTTTAATGATTTACAAACTAAATATGGTTTCAATGGCAATGTATTAATAGCTAAAAAGGGTAAAATCATTTATAAAAAATCATTTGGTTGGGCAGATTATATGCGTAGAATACCATTGAATGTGAATACCCCTTTTCAATTGGCCTCTGTTTCAAAACCTCTAACAGCTGTTGCAATACTTATGTTGTATGAACGAGGTAAGCTGAAACTCAACCAAACGGTGGATGAATTTTATCCAAAATTTCCCTACAAAAATATTACTATTCATTATTTGCTCACCCATCAATCAGGTCTTACCAATTATGTTTATTTTTCTGAGCGAGTTTGGAGAAGTAAAAAGCACCCGATGAATAACGCCGCTGCTATAGATTTGATGATTAAGTACAAACCAAGTCGTTATGCACCCGAAGGTAAAATTTTTCACTATAACAATACTAATTATATGCTTTTAGGAGCTATTATTGAAAAAGTAAGTCGAATGTCTTACAGTACGTTTATGAGGAAAAATATTTTTCAACCAGCAGGGATGTATAATACCCAAGTTTACACTACCTATGAAAATCGAAAATTTCCAAATAATGTTGCTATAGGTCACGATAGGAGTTGGCGTTTCTCAGTTTCTCCTAATTATTTAGATGGTACATGTGGGGATAAAGGTATTTATAGTACACTTGATGATATGTTCTTGTTTGACCTCGCGCTTAAAAAAGGCATATTGCTTAAAAAAGAAACGCTAGCCTTAGCGTATAAACCACAAGTTCCTATCGAACATATTTATTTTAGTTATGGTTACGGATGGCGTACATTTTCGGGCGAACATAAGCAAATAGTTTATCATACCGGTTGGTGGCATGGTTTCCGTAATTTTTACATGCGCAATTTGACAGATGATATTACCGTTGTAATTCTTAGTAATTTAGTTAATGGCAGTATGAATAAAACAGATCATCTGTTTGAAATACTTGAAACTCCCATCATACGTAAAGCGGCTTACGAATAAACAGTTGTATTGTTTGCAGAAATTGAATTTTGAATAAAAAAGGGCAATCATTTGATTGCCCTTTTTTATTCAAAAGATTTAGTAGCGAAAGTGTTATTATGTTTGTAACATTTTTCTGCTCAAACAAGCTACTACACACCATTCATAACTAATGTTATGAACGTCTTACTTGAATAGCTTGTGGTCCTTTTCTTCCTTCAGCTACCTCGAAAGTTACGCGATCGCCTTCAGCAAGTTGGTTGGCATCATCTAAAACATCCTTGAAATGAACGAAAATGTCATTACCTTCGTCTTGAACGATGAATCCATACCCTTTTTGGCTGTTAAACCATTTAATTTTACCTGTTTTCATAATTTTTATATATTAACAATATTACTTTAGTCTCTCAAGCCACTTCAAGCCAAAATTTGTAAATCCCGAGAAGTTAAAATGATTTTATTCACAGAGAAGTGCAGAAATTCAAACTTATTGAAGAGACCGTAAAAGACTCAAGCACCAAAGTTAATTATTTTATTAAATAAGTCAAGTTAAAATTCAATATATTATTTTAACAAAGATATTATACCACCCTCAAGCGGAGATAAGAAAATTCTCTGTAATTAATTGTAGTAAGTTTATAGCTTTGTGGTTTGCGTTGTAATTTATGAAATTTATGCAGGGTTTGTTGGCAGGGATAAAAAATCCTGAAGACCTTAGAAAACTGAAAGAAAAAGACTTATCTCAATTGTGTGAGGATTTACGTCAGTTTATTATTGACATTGTTTCAGTTCATGGTGGACATTTCGCCGCAAGTCTAGGTGTTGTAGAACTTACCGTAGCGTTGCATTATGTTTTAAATACCCCATACGACCAGTTAGTTTGGGACGTAGGGCATCAAGCTTATGGGCATAAAATTTTGACAGGTAGAAAAGATGTTTTTTACACCAACCGGCTTTATGGAGGAATTAGTGGATTTCCTAAGCGTTCAGAAAGTGAGTACGATTCTTTCGGTGTAGGGCATTCGTCTACCTCTATCTCTGCCGCTTTGGGTATGGCTGTTGCATCACGTTATAAAGGAGAAACTAATCGTCAGCATGTAGCTGTTATAGGAGATGGAGCTATGACAGGCGGTATGGCGTTTGAGGCATTAAATCATGCAGGGATAGAAAAATCTAATCTTCTAGTGATTTTGAATGATAATTGTATGTCTATAGATCCCAATGTAGGCGCGCTAAAAGAATATTTGACAGATATCACTACCTCCAAATTATATAATCGTTTTAGAGATGATATAGGTCATGTACTCAATAAAATATCCGAATTGGGTCCTAATGCACATGAGACAGTCAAAAAAATAGAAAAAAGTATCAAAGGTACTTTATTAAAAAAAAGTAACTTTTTTGAAGCACTTAAGTTTCGTTACTTTGGACCAATAGATGGGCATAATGTCCAACATTTGGTGAAAGTTTTGAAGGATTTGAAAGATATCCCAGGTCCAAAACTGTTGCATTGTATAACAGTTAAAGGTAAAGGGTATGAACTTGCAGAAAAAGATCAAACTAAGTGGCACGCTCCAGGCTTATTTGATAAAATAACTGGTGAAATAAAAAAAGAAATTTCTTCGAAGCCAAAACCACCTAAATACCAAGATGTTTTTGGACATACGATTATCGAATTGGCAGAAAAAAACCCAAAAATTATGGGTATTACTCCTGCTATGCCGTCTGGATGTTCACTGAATTTGATGATGAAAATAATGCCTCATAGGGCTTTTGATGTAGGTATAGCGGAGCAACATGCCGTTACTTTTTCTGCAGGATTAGCGACACAAGGCTTAATCCCATTTTGTAATATTTATTCATCCTTTATGCAACGCGCCTATGATCAAGTGATTCATGATGTTGCTATACAAAAATTGAATGTAGTATTTTGTTTAGATAGAGCGGGTTTAGTTGGGGCTGATGGTGCTACTCATCATGGAGCCTACGATTTAGCCTATATGCGCTGTATTCCAAATATGATTATAGCTTCCCCAATTAATGAGCAAGCACTTCGCAATATGATGTTTACTGCTCAACAAGATAATATGGGTCCGTTTGTTATTCGTTATCCTAGAGGAAATGGCGTAATGGCAGAATGGAGAACACCCTTAGAAATTATTCCTGTAGGTAAAGCGCAGAAAATAACAGATGGGGAAGAAATTGCTATTATTTCCATAGGACATGTAGGTAATTTTGTTTTAGACGCTTGTGAACAGTTAAAAGAAAAGAAACTTTTTCCTGCACATTACGATTTGCGTTTTCTTAAACCGTTAGATGAAGAAACATTACATGATATTTTTCGCAAGTATTCGAGAGTAGTTACTGTAGAAGATGGTTGTTTGCAAGGAGGAATGGGTTCTGCCATTTTAGAGTTTATGTCTACGCATAAATATCAAGCAGAAATAATACGATTAGGCATTCCCGATCGTTGTGTTGACCATGGAGATCCAACTCAGTTGTGGAAAGAATGCGGTTATGATGTCGGTTCTATAGTTTATACAATTGAGAAAATGTTTCGTGAAACACGCCCTTGTGTCGATACTGAAAATTAGAGTACTACGCCAACTAATTTAATCAGTAATACCTTGAAAAAAATTATAGTTATATCTGTTTGTCTCTATTCGCTTTTTACACTTACCGAGGTGAATGCTCAGCGTTATTTTTTGCATCACTCGGGTACACTATATAGTTCTTTTGAAAACCCGTCGGAAGATATTTTTGTCCCTAATAAGAGCAAACAATATGCAGTTAGTTTTTTATTGGGAAATCTAGGTTTTTATCTTGAACAAGATGGACCGGCTCAAGATATGTTGAGGCAAGTGCTTTTCGAAAACAAGAATTTTTCTGCAAATGATTTGCCTTTATTGGCTAATCAGCCGTTTACCACTTTTTTTAGCTCTAATCAATATTTGGCAATGTTTAAAATGTGTGGAGGTATAACTAGTCCGTTTGAGTATGGTTTTTCGTGGCAAATTAAATCTATAGGTTACGGATCTGTTACTAATCAAATGTTGAAGTTATTAAATGATTATACATTACTCGCTAACCAGTCTAACAATACAATTAAGGATAATGCAATAGCTGCACAATCTTATCATCAGCTTAATTTTTCGATAAGGCAAGATTTAAACCCGTATGTTTCAGTAGGAGCTAAAATTGGGTTATTAAGTGGAATAGGGTATATGAATGCGAGCTTAGATGCTTTAGGTTTAGATATTAACTTACAACAACAATCTATAGCTTATCAAGCTAACGCTCAAGCAAAAGTAGCAAGTGCGTACCCCGATTTAGTTGCTGATGGCAGTTCTTTGAAAACGGTTAATGGAAGTGAGCAAAAATGGTCTTATTTTTTGCCGACGTTCAGAAATCCAGGTGCAGCAATTAGTTTTGGGTGTTCATTAAATAATCAAAATGGGTTGTTCGCATCGTTTAATGTAAAAGATTTAGGTTTTATTAACTGGAGTACTAATAGTTTTGTTTATACAATTAATCAAAATGGTACAGCTACAGGAACATCACAAAGTACAATTATAGAGAATATTCAGACCAAGATTAAAGATGATTTGCAACCTAAAAAACAGAGTTTTATTGCTCCCACGGAAACACTGTTGGATATGTCCGTATCACAAAAAATTGGTTTTTACAAACCCGTTTTAGTCGTGGGTAAATATCTGTTTAATCCTTATGGTTTTGTGGCTTTTACACATAATTTTAATATTTACCCTATTCAATTAGGTCTTTCTACAGGATGGAATACCTATGGTACAACTTGGACAGCTTATAATATGGGGGCTCAATTGATGTATCAAACCCCTAATGGTGAGTTTTACATAGGTTCTGAGCAGTTATTTCGTATGTTAGAAATAAATAGTGATGCTCAACAGAAAATTAGTCACCAAGCAGTGGGAGGGGGTTCTTTAGGTTTAGATTTTTATTTGGGTTTCTCGTTTAAGTTTGGTCGGGTAGCTGAAGATTGGGGTATTAGTAGTTATAGTAATTTCGAGAATGGTTTTTGGAACTGGTTATTCGGTTGGAAAACGCATAGAAGATTTTTAGATTAAACCTTATTTGAAAAAAAAATCTTTCAGATAGAATGGTTCGAAGTAAGCCAAATCTTCAAATTTCTTTTGTTTATAGTGTTCATACGCTAATTGACTTAACCCTGATGCGGAGTTAACAAATTCTTCATGAAATATGGCATGTGATATATTTTCTAACATAATTTTGCATTTACTCATTCCATCGCCGAAAAAGACTACAGACCGTTCTTTCAATATTTCAATGAATGATTTGTTATCAATAATTTTTGCACAGGTATCTTCTATGTAATTTAAATGCCAATCAAATAGAGCAGTATAAACTTCCATACGTCTCGCATCAATCATCGGGCATAGTAAAATGTTCGGATTATAATTATTTGTTTGAATTATTTGATTAGCCATTCCTTTCAATGTATCAATGGCGATTAAAGGTTTATCTAAGGCATAACATAATCCTTTTGCTGTAGAAACTCCAATACGTAATCCCGTATACGAGCCAGGACCTTGGCTTATAGCAACAGCCTTAATATCTTTCCAAGATATGCTAGTTTCAGTTAATATTTTTTCAATAAATATGGTTAAGAAACTTGCATGTATATTCTGTTCATATTGTTCATAAACTGCGAGTGTATGCCCATTTTGAGCAATAGCTACAGAACAACATGTAGTTGAAGTTTCTATTTGTAAAATATGACACATAAGGATCAGGTATCTCGTTAATTTTTGTATTCAGATAATGGTGGTTGATTTAGGATGTTTTTAAATCATGGAACGGGGTCATGTCCGTGTCCACCCCATGGATGGCATCGTAAAATACGCCTTAGTGTGAGCCACGTCCCTCGAGATGCACCATATTTTTGTATTGCTTCAATGCTATATGTTGAACAAGTTGGTGTAAACCGACAATTGATACCTAAAATAGGAGATATGAAGTATTGGTAAAATCGAACAGATATCGATAAAATAGTAATCAAGAAACGATTAATCATTGTACAGGTTTTGATAGGTTTCGTATAAGTTGACTCATTGATTTTTTAATACTATTTTCTATTTGTTCGAATGATTCTATTCCATTTCCTACGTATAAGTAGGAAATAGCTATTTTTATATTACTGTCGGGTAGTGCAGCATATAATAGCGTTTGCTTATGACAACGATAAACTTCACGCATTCTTCTTTTAACTAAATTTCGATCTACAGCTTTTTTAAGCCGTTTTTTAGGTACAATGAATAAAACTTGTATCGGGGAATTGCTAGTTATCGTGGGATTAATTATAAATTGTATTTTGAATGGATACAAAAAAAAAGAAGAACCACTTTTGTATAGTAAGTCTATAACTTTTTTACTACACAGTCGTTCTTTTTTTTTAAAAGATAGCATTTTACGAACCGATAAACGGCTATTTACGCATAAAATATGTTTGACTAGGCTTTGTGTCGTCTTTCATCAGAAACTGTTAATTTTTTTCTGCCTTTTGCCCGTCTTGCAGCCAAAACTCGCCTACCGTTTGCCGTAGACATTCTCTCTCTAAATCCGTGTTTGTTTCTTCTTTTTCTTTGGGAAGGTTGAAAAGTTCTTTTCATATCTTTTTATAGTAAATTTTTGCAAAATACAGCGGAACTGCGTTTGGTGTTAGTTTAAACGGTTTTATAAAAACAAGGATACAAATTTAGTTTAAAAAATCTAATTTACAAATCATTTACACCTATTTTGGAATAGATAAGTGATTAGTTTATGTTTTTGAGTTCTAAATGAAGCCAACCAATCGTAGTACATTGGTTTATATACTATTTAAATGAAAATAAAATTATTCGTTCGTGATTATTTTTAGGGCACTTATGCGTCTGTTTTAAAATGTTCAGATGGACCCTCGTGAATATTTTCATGCTCTTTTGTGTAGGCAGTACATGTCGGTTTCATTACCTTTGCTTTATGATGATTAAATTACCTGTTGTTTCCGATTTAGAAATAAAAAGGAAGCCTGATTGGTTACGTGTTAAGTTGCCCGTTGGTAAGGAGTATGCTCATGTGCGTACTTTAGTTGATACCCATAAGCTTCATACGATTTGTGAAAGTGGAAATTGTCCGAACATGGGTGAATGTTGGGGTGCTGGTACCGCTACGTTTATGATTTTAGGAAATATCTGTACGCGTTCTTGCTCTTTTTGTGCAGTAGCTACAGGCAAGCCTCTACCTGTAGATTGGGATGAACCTCAGCGTGTGGCGCAATCGGTTAAATTGATGGAAGTGAAACATTGTGTGATTACTTCTGTAGATAGGGATGATTTGAAAGATGGAGGTTCTACTGTTTGGGCTGAAACTATTAATGCTATTAGGAGAGCAAGTCCGAATACGACTTTAGAAACTTTGTTGCCTGATTTTAAGGGAATATGGGAAAATTTGAAACGAGTACTTGCTGTACGTCCGGAGGTGGTTTCTCATAATTTAGAAACGGTTAAGCGTTTAACTAAACAGGTTCGTATTCAAGCAAAATATGAACGTAGTTTGGAGTGTTTAAGTCATATTGCTGATGCTGGTTTGCGAACCAAATCAGGTATTATGCTAGGCTTAGGTGAGACAGAAGACGAAATTAAAGCGACCATGGACGATTTAAAAAACTCGGGTGTTCAAATACTAACGTTAGGTCAGTATTTACAACCAACTAAACAGCACCATCCCGTCTTAGAATGGGTTCATCCTGATAAGTTTGCTCGATTAAAAGATTATGGACTTTCTATTGGATTTACGTACGTGGAAAGTGGTCCTTTAGTTCGTTCTTCTTACCATGCTGAACGCCATCTGTTTTAAAAGGTACTACGAATTACGTGCAGAGTTCTTAGTAGTTATGTGAATATTTATGCTTTTCATTGGGTTTTAAGACAACAAATTATTTTCAGATGAAATATGTAGAACTAAGAAATCTTGCGGCAACGTTTTGCCATCTATTCCTAGTGAGATGTTGCTATTTATTAATTAATTTTATATACCGCAAAGCGAGTGTATTAATACTTTCTTTTTTCTTTTTTCTTTTTTCTTTTTCTCTTGTTAAGGCTTCATCTATATTAATTTCAATGGATGAAACGCAAACTAATCATCTTAAAGCTTATGGAATAGCTTATCGTACATTGGCGAGTGAGCTTGACGTGGATTGGTTATTGAATTATAGAGGAGGTAGCTTTTTGATTAAATATGTTAAAGATGTTGAAAACGAGTGCAAGATAAGGGGTGTTGCTTATGAAGTTATTGCAGATGCACGAGCTAACACTATTTTAACAGAAATAGCTAATCCAGAAGCAAACATGGAAGTAGTTCGGTTAGAAAAGAAGCCTAAAATTGTGGTTTATTCCCCTAAGAATAAATTGCCATGGGATGACGCTGTTACAATGGCACTCACTTATGCAGAGATACCTTATGATTTGGTTTATGATGAGGATGTTTTACAAGGGGTATTAGTAAAATATGATTGGTTGCATCTTCACCATGAAGATTTTACAGGTCAATATGGGCGTTTTTGGGCGGCTTATAAGAATGCTGAATGGTATCAAAATGATGTAAGATTACAAGAGCAAACAGCTAATAGGTTAGGATTTAAAAAAGTTTCTCAGATGAAACTGGCAGTTGCGCAAAAAATCAGAGATTTTTGTGCAGGAGGGGGATTCCTTTTTGCGATGTGTTCTGGTACGGACAGTTTTGATATAGCCCTTTCTGCCGAAGGTGTTGACATTTGTCATTCAATGTTTGATGGCGATCCTGCTGATGTTAGATGTCAAGAAAAAATAAATTATGATAAAACTTTTGCTTTTAAGGATTTTAAACTGGACATGAATCCTTACAACTACGAATTTTCTAATATTGATGTAACTCCTTCTCGTAACATTGATCGTTCGGATGATTTCTTTGTTCTTTTTGAGTTTTCTGCCAAATGGGATTTAGTTCCTACCATGCTTACCCAAAATCATGATCGTGTGGTGAAGGGCTTTATGGGGCAAACTACCGCGTTTAAAAAAGAATTGGTTAAATCTGAAATATTAGTCATGGGAGAGACTAAAGTTGGGAATGAAGCCCGTTATATACATGGAAATTTTGGTAAAGGTCAATTTACTTTTTACGGGGGACATGATCCCGAAGATTATCAACATTTGGTAGGAGATCCTCCAACGGATTTAAATTTACATCCCAATTCACCAGGCTACAGGCTTATTTTGAATAATGTTTTGTTTCCTGCTGCTAAGAAGAAAAAACAAAAAACCTAATTATTATAAGTTCACTTTCAATAAATCTAATTATTTAGTTGTTTCAATGTTATCCCAATGAATAGAGAAGATAAGATTACCAGTGCCTTTAAGAATAAAGATTGGCAAGAGATAAAAGTTGCAGATTCGTGGCAAATTTTTAAAGTAATGGCTGAATTTGTGCAAGGATTTGAAAAAATGGCAAAAATTGGTCCTTGTGTTTCTATTTTTGGGTCAGCTAGAACTCCTTCGAATAATCCCTATTATCAAATTGCGGAGCATATAGCCAAAATACTTACTGAGAGAGGTTATGGAGTGATTACTGGTGGCGGACCAGGTATTATGGAGGCGGGAAACAAAGGTGCGTTTGAAACTGGAGGGAAATCAGTGGGATTGAATATTGAGTTACCTTTTGAGCAAGTGCATAATCCCTATATTGATGGAGATAAATTGATGCAGTTTGATTATTTCTTTGTTCGAAAAGTGATGTTTATGAAATATTCGCAAGGATATATTGTTTTACCAGGTGGATTTGGTACAATGGATGAGTTATTTGAGGCGCTTACTTTGATTCAAACGAGAAAAATTGCACGTTTTCCAATAGTGCTAGTTGGAACTGAATATTGGGGGGGATTGTTGGAATGGATTAAACATACGATGTTGGAAAGAGAGCAAAATGTTAGTAATGAAGATTTAGATTTATTCACTTTGGTTGATACAGCGGAAGAGGCTACGCAACATATTTTCAAATTCTATGAAAAATATGTGTTGAAACCAAACTTTTGATATTTTCCTCGTATACACACATATATGAACGCTTACCAGGCTTGGTCGCCTACTAGGGGAACAAAACGGAAGGTATCTAATGTTATTTTTTCAAATTCAGTATCCGTTATTTTTAGAATTGTAGTCATTTGTTGTTTGTTGGGATCTCCCACAGGAATTACGAGTAGCCCTCCTCTCTTTAGTTGTTTTAGCAATACATCGGGGATAAATGGAGCCCCTGCTGTTACTAATATTTTATCGTAGGGGGCATGTTCGTATAATCCTTTCGAACCATCGCCGCATATGAAATGAGCGTTATATCCTAATTTAGGTAATACATTTTTAGTACGTTCGTAAATGTTAACGATTCTCTCTATTGTATAAACTTCTGCTCCCAATTCTAATAATATACAGGTTTGATACCCGCTTCCTGTTCCAATTTCTAATATCTTATCTCCATTTTTTACATTCAAAAGTTGACTTTGATAGGCCACAGTAAATGGTTGAGATATTGTTTGCCCTTCTCCTATGGGAAAGGCAATGTCTTTATAGGCTTGATTCCAAAATGTTTTCGCAAAGAAATAGTGTCTTGGTACTTTTAGCATGGCCTGAAGTACTGGTTCGTCGGTAATATTTCGTTCCGTTTTTAGGTATTCAATAAGTTTTTTTCTTGCTCCTTGTTCTTTGTAATTATCAATGAATGAATCAGACATTATGGTTTGGTTAATTGTAAGTTATATACATTAATTAGAATTTATCGACTTAGTGTGCCAATTAGATGTATGGTTTAAGTTTTCTGTTAAAGGATTATTTGCTTGTGTTTATCTGATTAGTAACCTAAGCAAACATAATTGAATACTTGTGAATTTTAGGTGTTTGAATGGATAAAATTAAAGACATTTTTACTTTCCGAGAATACATTCTTTATTTGTTGTGTAACTCGTGTTTTTTACACTATATCGAAGTTCTGAATAAATTCATAACTTTGCCTCATGGAGCTACTTTTACGTCGATTCTTGCTGGCCTATTATTTCTTCTCTATTTTAGTTTCGTATTGTTTTTTATATCCTTTTTTTTATTACTATAGTCGGAATCCTAGTCGTTATACACGGTTAAATTTTTTCAGAAAAATTTGGGCGTGGTTTACATCTCTTTCTGCAGGAGTATTTTTTAAAATACATTATTCTGTCCCAATAGATTCTAAGCGTACTTATGTTATTTGTGCCAATCATAGTTCTTTTATTGATACGAACGCTTGCATTATGGTTGCGAAAGGACCGTTTCATTTTATGGGAAAGCAAGAGTTACTGAAAAATCCAGTACTTAAATTGTTTTTTAATACTATAGATGTTCCCGTTGACAGAGCAAGTAGGCTTAACTCATATAAAGCTTTTCAAAAGACAAGTGAAAATTTAGCTAAGGGAATGACTTTGATTATATTCCCAGAGGCAGGTATACCTAATCATTATCCACCTCAAGTAGAAGAATTTAAGTCTGGTCCATTTCGTTTGGCTATAGAACATAAGTTACCTATTTTACCTATAACATTACCGAATAATTGGAAAGTTATTTGGAATGATGGTAAGCGTTTGGGAATGAAGCCTGGTGTATGTGACGTGTACGTACATGAACCTATAGAGACTGCTGATTTAAAAGTTGGAGATGAATTTGAGTTGAAAGAAAAAATTAGAAATGTGATTAAAGCCACATTCGATGAGCAAAATTATTCGGGGAAAACCCAATAATATAAAAGGTCTAAGCACGAAAGATTTAAAAATAATTTCTCTTTATGCACTGAAAACTTTTGAGATGTTATTATCTTTTCAAGTTCAACTAATCATATTATTTTAATAAAGATACATTTTTCAAATTTTTAGAAATGAAACTCACTACAGAAATTATTGATAAAATAGCCCATTTGGCACGGTTGGAACTTAATGAGTTAGATAAAACATTATTGGTAAATGATTTAGAAAAGGTGTTAACCTTTATGGAAAAATTAAATGAATTAGATACCGAGCATGTTGAACCTTTGGTATATATGACAGATGAGGTAAATGTGCTACGTAATGATGAGGTAAATGTGGAAACTTCTCATAGGGATGCTTTAATGAATGCACCGAAGTCAGACTCTGAATACTTTAGGGTAGCTAAGGTTATCGAATAATTAAACTTCTTTCTTCTTCGTTATTAGGGAAAATATGCGTTTTTTTCTACTGTTATTATTGATTACGAGTGTTTCCAAAGCACAGTATAGTGTGGAGGGTAAGATTGTAGACCTCGAGAATCGGGAGTCGTTGCCTTTTGTTAGTATTGCTATTGTAGGTACACAAAAAGGTATTTCTACTGATATGGAGGGTAATTTTAAGATTACCTATTCTAAAAAAATTACCAATCTGAAAGTATCGTATGTTGGTTATGAATCTGTTGTATTTAAAATTGAGGGGAATAACAACAATGTTAAAAATATTGTTATTCCACTTAAAAAAACATCTTTTCAGTTGGGAGAGGTGGTTATTGTTCCAGGAGAAAACCCTGCTCATCGAATTATATTAGCGGCATCTAAAAATAGAGAAAAGAACAATCCTGATAATATTGCACATTACTCGTGTCATACTTACAGTAAAGTTATGTGTGACTTGCTTGTTAATAGAGGGGTTACGGATACTCAAAATCCTGAGTATAATTTATCTAAGAAACTATTAAAATTAGCTCATAACGAACATTTTTTAATTACGGAATCTGTCACGGAGAGGCAATATAAAGCACACGGAAATTTAAAAGAAACGGTATTAGGCACTAAAGTTTCGGGTTTATCCGATCCTTCTTTTTCTGTTTTGCCAACGACAGCACAGCCTTTTAGTTTTTATGGGGATTACTTTAAAATATTGAACAAACAATACTTTAACCCATTGGCAGAAGGAAGTACACAGAAATATTTTTTTAATATTGAAGATACTTTATTTAATGGAAAAGATACCGTATTTGTGATTTCGTTTAGGCCTTCTCGTAAAAGAACTTTTTTGGGTCTTAAAGGTGTATTGCATATTAATACGAATGGTTTTGCTATTCAAAAGGTTACGGCTACTCCGTGTGATGAAAGTTCTATTTTGAGTATTAAGTTTGAGCAAGAATATGCATTTGTAAATAATTTACAATGGTTTCCTGTAAGTTTAAACTATGAGTGGCATTACAAAAATTATCCTTCCAAATACGCTGGGATGAAAATTGTGGGTAAAAGTATTATTTCGGATATTAATTTAAACGTAAATATTCCTACAGAAACATTTAATGAACAGCAAATGGTTATTGCCGATGATGCTGCGCAAAAAGATGATACTTTTTGGAAAAATCATCGTTCGGATTCTTTAACACATGATGAACAAAAAACATATCAGGCGATTGATAGTATTGGCAAGGTGTATCATTTAAACGAAGGGTTGAAATTTGCTCAATCTTTAATTACTTATAAATATCCCATTGGTTGTATTAATTTAGATGTAAATCGGTTGTTGGATTTTAATCGTCATGAGGGAGTGAGATTAGGATTGGGTTTACACACCAATGGGCAATTCTTAAAATGGGCAACTATAGGTGGTTACGCTGCTTGGGGTACTTTTGACAATCAATTTAAATACGGAGGAGATGTTAGTTTATTTCCGAGTAAGCAGCGTGACATGGAAGTTAATTGTTCTTATTTTAACGACGTTATAGAGCCTGCCAAGGCCCAGTATTTTTATCCTCGTACGAGTATTTTTCAAAATTTTGCTATTGCTCGTATGGATAGGGTAAAACAATATGATATCAAATTTCATAGTAGGTGGTTTAGTTTTTTATCTACGGATGTTTCTATTCGTAAATCGCAACATGAACCATTGTATCGTTATGATTATTTGTCATCAAATTTAGCTGAATTTGCAACAATGCCTTTTGATGTTACTGAATTTGTTGCAAAGGCTCGATATGCTTATCAAGAGCGATTTGTGCAGTCGCTGGGTAAATGGATATCTAAGGGTACGCCTTATCCTGTTTTGCACGCTGTTTATACTAAAGGGCTGTCTATACTTGGAGGGCATTATACTTACGATAAAATTTCATTGGGGATTGAAAAAACATTGGTAAATAAAAGTTTAGGTGAAACTAAATTGTTATTAGAGGGAGGTATGATTGTGGGTGAAACTCCTTATTTTACCTTGTTTAATGGAGATGGTAGTTTTAATAAAGGACAGATTGTTTATGTTAGAAATACTTTTCAAACAGTAGGTTTGTATGAGTTTTTGTCAGATAGATATGCCTGTTTATTTTTGGCACATAATTTTCGATCGTTGCTATATAAATCCAATAATGAATATTTTAAACCAGAATTAACCTGCTATCTTAATGCGGGATTTGGTTCGTTGTCTAATTCAGACCGACATAGTCAATTACGATTTCAAACTATGGAGAAAGGTCTTTATGAATTAGGAGGAATTATTAATAATATTTTGAGATTTAATTATATGGATTTTATTTATCTAGGAGTTGGTGCAGGGGCTTTTTGTCGGATTGGTAACTATACTTCTTCTGTTGACCATACGCACCAAAATGTGGTTTATAAGGTAGCTTTCTCTTTGGCTTTTCAATAAGCTTTTTATATTGTCATTCTACTATTTTTAGTACAACATTACCAGTTTTTTGTCCCAATTCAACGTATTTGTAAGCCTCTACGATTTGGACTAAGTTATATTGCCTATCAATTACAGGTTTGTATTTACCTTGTTGAACAAGTTCTTTTAAAAATATAACGTCCTGTTTAGTAATTGATGGAATTGGGAATAAAAGTTTTTTGCCCCTAAAAAAGGGTGTTATAAGTGCAAAAAGTATATTTTCGTTATTTTTCCCCAGTTCGGTTGAAATATAAATTCCTTTTTCGGTTAGCAGAGGCTTACATTGCCTAAATGAGCTTTTCCCAACTGCATCAAAGATGAATTCAAATTTTATTTCTGTCTTTGTGAAATCCTGCGTTTGATAATCAATAACAGTATCTGCACCGAGAGATTTTATAAGCTCTACGTTGTTTGTATTGCACACTGCGGTTACCAGTGCTCCAAAATGTTTTAATAATTGTACAGCAGCAGAACCAATGGCACCTGTTGCTCCGTAAACTAAAACATTTTGTCCACGCTCAACTTTTGCTGCTCTTATATCTACTAAGGCATAATGTGCTCCTTCAGAAATGGCTGCAGCTTCATTAAAACTACAGCCTGTAGGCATAGTTGTAATTGCAGCCGTTTCGGCAATTGTTAAATACTCTCCGTGTCCACCACAGGTTTTGTCGTTAAATCCAAAGACTTTATCGCCTTTATTGAATGTTTTTACACTCTGCCCAATTTCTTCTATTATGCCTGCAAACTCACAACCCAATATTTGATGCTTTGGTTTTAAAAACCCAGTCCAAAATCGTGAAATAAAATATTCAGCACTACGGAAACCCGAGTCAGTCCTGTTTACCGTTGACGAATAAACCTTAACCAATACTTCATAGTCTTTCGGTAGTGGTTTGGGAACTTCCGCTAATTTGGCAACTTCTGGTGGTCCATATTTTGAATATACAATTGCTCTCATTTTGTAGAATTTACATCTAAGGCACAATTTTATTTATCGGTTGGTGATTGTGCGATACTAATAAATGTATGTTAGTTTCTCATGTTAATGTATTGTAAGGGTAATTCGAAATTTTCAGCTTTGCATAGGCTGATAACGGCTTGCAAATCATCTATTTTTTTACCTTGCACGCGTACTTGATCGTCCATGATGCTGGCTTGAATTTTTAAACCGCTATCTTTTATTTTTTTGACAATTTTCTTGGCCGTTTCTTTATCTATTCCTTCTTTTATTTTAAGCTCTTTACGTATCATGTTGCCCGATGCGTAGTGTTCTTTTCCGAAGTCGAGACATTGTGGGTCAATAGCTTGTTTTATCATTCTTGAGATGATGCTATCTTCAATGGCTTTTAAGCGCATGTCATTTTCGGTGACAATGTTAATTTCGTTTGTTTTTTTATCTAATTCTACG
>CANJWF010000006.1 GCA_947478315.1 Sphingobacteriaceae bacterium
GAAAGAAGATGCTGATATACTTCGTTTGTTTGCCGACGAAACAACTAAACAGCAGGCTTTTGAATATTTGGTAAAAAAATACCAAAAGCGTCTTTATTGGCATGTACGAAGAATGGTACTCAATCATGACGACGCTGATGATTTGGTGCAAGATGTCTTTGTTAAAATCTGGCGAGGATTAGCTAATTTTCGTCAAGAATCTCAATTATATTCTTGGATATATCGTATTGCGTCTAACGAATGTATTACCTTTCTGAAGCGTCAAAAACTCAAAAAAAATATTCCGTTAGAGGATGTTTCTGAATATTTAGCTGAAAATATTGTAGACAGCACTTACTTTGACGGAGATAAAATCCAAAGGCAACTTCAAAGGGCGTTATTAACGTTGCCTGATAAACAGCGATTGGTGTTTAATATGAAATATTTCGATGAAATGAAATATGAAGAAATCTCTGCTATCTTGGGGACTAGTGTAGGTGCTTTAAAGGCATCTTATCACTTGGCAGTAAAAAAAATCGAATATTATTTTGCAGAACAAGAAAAATTTTAGGATTGTCTGATACATTATTTGATTGATTAAGTCAAATTTATTACTGAATGGTGTAGACATATTATCATCAATGTGATTAGGATGGAATAATAAGCGTGTAAATCCTCTCTTTTTTGTCAACAACTCTCGTAAAATTAACGTTAAAATATGTTTACAAACTCTGACCACACTGAATTAGCTGAACTAGGCGAATTTGGATTCATTGACCATATTACGCAGCATATTAAGTTAACCCAACCTTCTACCATCAAGGGTGTGGGAGATGATGCTGCTGTGTTTCAATTTAATAATTATTCTACGCTCATTTCTACCGATTTATTGCTAGAGGGTATTCATTTTGATTTATCTTATACTCCACTTAAACATCTTGGTTACAAGGCTATTCAAGTTAATTTGAGTGATATTTATGCAATGAATGGTACGGCAAGCCATGTGACGGTTTCGTTAGGCTTGAGTAGTAAATTTGCTTTAGAGGCAGCAGAGGAATTATATCTAGGTATGCTCTTGGCTTGCAATAAATATGGTATTGATTTGATAGGTGGAGATACCACCTCATCTAAACAAGGATTGGTAATTAGTGTTACCAGTGTAGGCTATGCTTCAAAAGAAAATATTTGTTACAGAAATACGGCACAAGCAGGAGATTTAATATGTGTATCGGGAGATTTAGGTGGTGCATTTGTTGGATTGCAGATTTTGGAAAGAGAAAAACGTATTTTTTTAGAAAACAGTCAAATACAGCCAGATTTGGAAGGTAAAGATTATATTTTAGAACGTCAGTTGAAACCAGAAGCACGTAGAGATATGATAGATTTGTTTAAACAACTCAACATTAAACCTACTTCTATGATTGATATTTCCGATGGCTTAGCGTCTGAACTTATGCACATTTGTAAGCAATCTGAAAAAGGTTGTAAGTTGTATGAAGAAAAAATACCTATAGATACGATGACTTATGATACTGCACGGGAATTAGGGATAGACCCTTCTGTTTGTGCACTAAATGGTGGCGAAGATTATGAATTGTTGTTTACAGTGAAGCAAGAAGATTATGAAAAGATAAATAACGATGTAGACATATCTATCATTGGTCACATAACCGAAGATGTTAAAGAAAGAGTATTGATTAGTAAATCGGGGGCAATACATCCTTTAAAGGCACAAGGCTGGAAAGCATTTTGAACGGATGCGTATCAAGAAATATTCTAAATTACACAAATAGCATCTTTACCTATTAGTTTATTAAATAATTTTGCGGACTGAAAAAATTAACCTCCCGGTTGGCGAGCAATTTATAACCATATCTAAAAAAACAAATTTATAATGAGCAACTTAGGAAAAACTCTGTCATCGTCGTTAGGAAAAAAATTAGTTATGGGCATTACTGGATTGTTTTTAGTGTCCTTTTTGTTAGTTCATTGCGCTGTTAACGCATTGATATTTTTGAATGACGGTGGAGAATCTTTTAATCGTGGTGCAGAGTTTATGGGCACTAATCCATTGATACGTTTGATGGAAATTGTATTGTTTGCAGGTATTATTTGGCACATTGTGCAAGCATTGGTGTTAACTATGCAAAATAAAAAAGCACGCTCTGTGCAATATGCTGCTTACACAGGTAATGCAAACAGCAAATGGTATGCTCGTTCTATGGGATTGTTAGGTACACTTATTTTGATGTTTCTTATCATTCATTTAAAACATTTTTGGGTTGTGAGTCGCATGACGGATGAAATAACAAGTGGACGGGAAACCTTATTTGGAGAAATGAAAGAAGTATTCGAATCTCCTGTTGTTGTTTTTCTATATGTGTTATCGATGTTTTCGTTGGCTTACCATTTGCTACATGGTTTTCAATCAGCCTTTCAAACTTTAGGATTTAATCATAAAAAATATACACCTACGATTCAAAAAATAGGAGTTATATTTTCTATTGTCATTCCTACTTTATTCGCACTTATGCCCATCGCTATTTACTTGGGTATTATTCAATAATTTAAGTTTCCAAAAATCAAGAATAAGATGTCGAAATTAAATTCAAATATACCAGAAGGAAATTTATCAGAAAAATGGACAAAATATCGTTCATCAGTTCCTTTAGTGAATCCCGCTAATAAGCGCAATTTAGAAGTTATTGTAGTTGGGTCAGGTTTAGCCGGCGCTGCTGCTGCTGCAACATTAGCTGAATTAGGTTATAAAGTTAAATGTTTTTGTTTTCAAGATTCGCCACGTAGAGCACATTCGATTGCTGCTCAAGGGGGAATTAATGCAGCTAAAAACTATCAAAATGATGGGGATAGTACCTATAGATTATTCTATGATACTATTAAGGGAGGAGATTATCGTGCACGAGAGGCGAATGTACATCGTTTAGCTGAAGTAAGTACTAATATCATCGATCAAGCAGTAGCTCAAGGAGTTCCTTTAGCTCGTGAATACGGAGGTTTGTTAAGTAACCGTTCTTTTGGAGGTACACAAGTGCAAAGAACGTTTTACGCTGCTGGTCAAACGGGTCAACAATTATTGTTAGGAGCA
This sequence comes from Sphingobacteriaceae bacterium, assembly GCA_947478315.1. Lineage (GTDB taxonomy): Bacteria > Bacteroidota > Bacteroidia > Sphingobacteriales > Sphingobacteriaceae > CANJWF01. The sequence continues at coordinate 3,086 of CANJWF010000006.1, forward strand.
TATAGTGCGTTAGAACGACAAGTGGGTATGGGAACAGTGCAAATGTTCTCTAGGCATGAGATGTTAGAGGTGGTGGTAATAGATGGTAAAGCTAGAGGTATCATTGCACGTGATTTAATTAGTGGCAAATTAGAACGTCATTTCGGTCATGCGGTGTTACTTTGCTCAGGCGGCTATGGGAATGTTTTTTATCTTTCTACAAATGCGATGGGAAGTAATGTTACTGCCGCATGGAAAGCACATAAAAAAGGTGCATTTTTTGGAAATCCTTGTTTTACGCAAATACATCCAACCTGTATTCCGGTTTCTGGCGACCATCAATCTAAATTAACCTTGATGTCTGAATCCTTACGTAATGATGGACGCATTTGGGTGCCAAAGAAGAAAGGTGATGATAGAAAGCCTAATGATATTCCTGAAGAAGAGAGAGACTATTATTTAGAAAGGCGTTATCCAGCATTTGGCAATTTGGTTCCTCGTGATGTTGCATCTCGTGCTGCCAAAGAAAGATGTGATGCGGGTTATGGAGTAGGGGCATCGAAAATGGCGGTTTATTTAGATTTTGCTTTTAATATGGATAGGTATGGTCGTGTTGAGGCAAATAAACGTGGGTTACAAAATCCAGATGCGGCAACCATTCGTGCTTTAGGGAAAGATGTCGTGAAAGAAAAGTATGGTAATTTGTTTGATATGTATCAGCAAATTACGGGTGAAAATCCTTACGAAACACCGATGCGAATTTATCCTGCGGTACATTATACGATGGGAGGACTTTGGGTTGATTATAATTTGATGACGACCGTGCCAGGATTATATGCACTAGGGGAAGCTAATTTCTCTGATCATGGGGCGAACCGTTTGGGCGCTTCAGCTCTTATGCAAGGATTAGCAGATGGTTATTTCGTGATACCTTATACAATAGGATCTTATTTGTCTAATGAAATAAGAACGAAGAATATTTCAACAGAACATGAGGCATTTGCTGAGGCAGAAAAAGAGGTCCAAGAGCGTCTAAATAAATTTTTAAATATTAAGGGAACGAAGTCGGTAGACTATTTTCACAAGCGTTTGGGTAAAATTATGTGGGATAAATGTGGGATGGCTCGTAATGAACAAGGTTTAAAAGAGGCCATTTCTGAAATACGCGAATTGAAAGCCGAGTTTTGGAATGATGTACGAGTTTTGGGCGCTTTAGATGAATTTAATCCAGAATTGGAGAAAGCAGGACGTGTTGCCGATTTTATTGAGTTAGGAGAGTTAATGTGTATTGATGCACTCAATCGTAATGAATCTTGTGGGGGGCATTTTAGAGAAGAATATCAAACTGAAGAAGGTGAAGCAAACCGTGATGACGAAAAGTATGCTTATGTTGCTGCATGGGAATATAAAGGAGAAGAAGCTCGTTTTGAATTACACAAGGAAGAATTAAAGTTTGAGGCTATAAAAATTGCACAACGTTCTTATAAATAAGAAAAAGGTATTTTGTTCATTTTTGCATGAAGTTTTTGGCGATGTGTATAGTGAACCATGATCCTAAGTTACTATAAAATAATTCAGACACTATTGGTTTGTTTTATTACACCAATAGAAATCCATCAAATTAAATAACAATGAGTGGAAATATGAACCTCACGCTAAAAATTTGGCGACAAAAAAATGGAAATGTTCAAGGAGAATTAGTCACCTATCCCGTAAAAAACATTTCTCCCGATATGTCTTTTTTGGAAATGTTTGACGTGTTGAATGAGCAGTTAATTAGCGAAGGGAAAGAACCTATTGCTTTTGACCATGATTGTCGAGAAGGTATTTGCGGTATGTGTAGTATGTTTATCAATGGTCGTGCACATGGTCCTAAAGAAGGTGTAACAACCTGTCAGTTGCATATGAGATCTTTTAAAGATGGTGATACCATTGTAGTTGAACCATGGAGAGCAACTGCTTTTCCTGTTGTAAAAGATTTGGTGGTAGACCGTTCGGCTTTCGATCGTGTTATTGCCGCAGGAGGATTCATTTCTGCAAATACAGGTAATTCTCAAGATGCCAATGCTTTACCTATTTCTAAGTTTAATGCAGATACTGCATTTGACGCTGCTGCATGTATTGGTTGTGGTGCCTGCGTTGCCACTTGTAAAAATGCTTCGGCCATGTTATTTGTATCTGCTAAGGTGTCGCAATTAGCTTTACTTCCACAGGGACAACCCGAGCGTTATCGTCGGGTTCAATCTATGGTTGCACAAATGGATTCAGAAGGTTTTGGTAATTGTACCAATACGGGAGCTTGTGAGGCTGAATGCCCTAAAGGGATATCAATCTCTAACATTGCACGTATGAACAGAGATTACTTTGCTGCAAAAATTTGTAAAGAAGAAGAGGTAAACTAATTTGTAGTGTATCTGCTTCGGCATGTACTTAACGAAATATACATTACAGTTACTGGCGAATGGAGTACTCCATTCGCTTTTTTTATGTGTTATATGTAGACGAATAGAAATAGTTATGAGTCACACTTTTTATATTTGTTGATAATCGAATATTTTTAACTCTTAGCATCAACCGCTCATTTGAAAATTCTTTATTACCATTCTTTATTACAACTAAAGTACCCATTTGCGATTTCTAAATTTGCTCGAACAAGCACACCGGTTACTTTGGTAGAGATTCATTATGAGGGATTGATAGGTTATGGAGAAGCCTGTTTAGTACCTTATTTGGGTGAAAATCATCAGTCGGCGACTTGTTTTTTAAATCAATTAGATTTATCTAAATTCCACTTCCCTTTTGATTTTGAATACATATCTTATTATTTGGAAACAGTTGCTCCAGGCAATTGCGCTATAAAGGCAGCAATAGATATTGCATTGCACGATTTATTAGGTAAAATTTTAAATAAACCTTGTTATCAGTTATTAGGGATTAACCCAGTTGATATGCCCATAACAAGTTATACAATAGGGATAGATACCCCCGAAATAGTTCGAGAAAAGGCACAAAATTGTGGTGATTTTCAAGTTTTAAAGGTTAAACTCGGAACTAAATACGATAAGACCATTATACAAGCCATTAGAGAAGTGAGTCAATTACCTTTGTATGTCGATGCTAATGAAGGTTGGAAAGACAAAAATTATGCTTTAGAAATGATTGTATGGTTAAGGGAACAAGGTGTTGTGTTAATTGAACAACCGATGCCTAAAGACATGGTCGACGAAAATGCATGGTTGACCGAACAAAGTCCTTTGCCTACCATTGGTGATGAAGCGGTACAACGCATAGCAGATGTAGGAAAAGCTGAAGGTGTTTACAGCGGTATTAACGTGAAATTAATGAAAAGCACAGGTATTTATGAAGCGTTAGAAATGATTAAAGAGGCACGACGCTTACAGATGTCTGTGTTAATTGGGTGTATGAGTGAAACCTCTTGTGCGGCATTGGCAGGAGCTACTTTGGCTCCATTGTGTGATTGGGCAGATTTAGATGGTCCGTTTCTAATTAGTAACAATCCTTTTCAAACGCCTCAATTATTGAATGGGAAGTATATGTTGCCCGCAGAACCAGGTTTAGGCTTGGTCAAAATTTGATAGATTTAGGATGAAAATTTTATACGCTATACAGGGTACAGGTAATGGGCATATTAGTAGAGCCAAAGAAATTATTCCTGTTTTAAAACAATATGGAGAAGTAGATATTTTAGTTAGCGGTACACAAGTAGATTTATCGGTTAACAATTCTTTACAATATCGTTTTCGAGGGGTTAGTTTTATTTTTGGTAAAAAAGGTGGTGTTCATCGATGGAAAACTTATCAATCGATGAATATGGCTCAATTTTATCGCGATATGAAATCGCTTCCATTGAAAGATTATCATTTAATTATAAATGATTTTGAACCAGTGTGTGCTTGGGCTTGTCGATTACAACAGGTAGACAGTGTCGCACTCAGTCATCAATGTGCTTTTGTGTCTCCGAATACTCCTCGTCCATTAAAAAAATGGAATTGGGAAGAGTTTATCTTTACCTATTACGCTCCAACAAAATATCATGTGGGTTTACATTTTGAATCTTATGATGATTTTATTTTTACACCTATTATTCGTTCGGATATTAGGGAAGCAGTATCTCGCAATTTGGGTCATTATACGGTATATTTACCCGCATACGATGATGTTCGATTGATGACCTATTTGAGGCAAATTCCAGAGATAAGTTGGGAAATATTTTCTAAACATCAGGTTACACCATATCGTTATGGAAATGTTCAGATAAAGCCAATTGCTGCGGATAGTTTCACTCAAAGTTTGGTAGACTGTGAAGGTGTAATAACTGGGGGAGGTTTTGAAACACCTGCTGAAGCACTTTTTTTGGGGAAAAAGTTACTGGTTATTCCTATGAAATATCAGTACGAACAGCAGTGTAATGCTATTGCGTTGCAACGTCTGGGTATTCCGTCGCTCGCTACTGTTGGTCAGCATTTTGTTGCAGAGATTAGGCATTGGATGATGAGTGATAATGTTAAAAAAATATCTTTTCCGAATAGAACGGAGTATCTCATTAAAAGATTAATAAGCGATTATGCTAAAAATTGATATAATAATCTGTTATATGATAATTTTCTTTTGCTAAATATCGACTATGATTAAATTATTTCGACAACTTAATCCACTTAATCTGCTTGTATTGGCGGGTCTCTTGTTGCTATTGCGTATGCCGTCAATACTTATAACTCATCTACCAGATAGTACTACAGAATTTGATACTTTGGTAGTAGAATTTCCTTTTTTGGAGACTATTCGTAATTTGTTTACAGCAGAAGTCTTACAAATAATTGCATGTGTAGTTATTTATGTACAAGCTTTATTATTGAATCGAATTATTCATCAATATAGCTTGTTGACTAAACCTTCTCATTTACCTGCTTTGATGTATGTGGTTTGCTCCAATTTATTAGTTCCATTTTTACCTTTTCGAATAGTATTGCTAGGTAATTTTTTTACAATTTGGTTGATAAAGAAGAATATAGAATTATATAGAAAAAGTTCGGCACAGATGGTGGTTTTTGATATGGGTATGCTTATTGCTATGGGAACTTATTTGTATGTGCCTTTTTTGATTGTATTTCCTTTGTCGGTTATTTCGTTATTAATTTTTCGGTCATTTAATTGGCGAGAATGGATTGCCTTGCCTCTAGGTGTATTAGCAATTTTCATCCCCATATTTACTTATTATAAACTTAATCATAGTGAAGATATTTTGGCAGAAAAGTTCAAATTTTTGAAAATTATTCCGCATTTCTACATTGCAGTTGGTTGGCAAGAATACTTGATTTTACTACCCATTATGTTGGTGTTAGTGTTGTCAATAATAAGGCTTAGGCATAACTTTTGGAAAAGTTATGTGTTGGTGAGAAAATTCTTTCAATTCTTGTTAATTATGTTGCCGTTTGTAGGTATGTCTTGCTATTGGGCGACAAATGTATTGAGCCATTTTTTACTTTGTATGCCAGCGTTGTCGGTTTACATGGCATATTATTTTTTGAATGTCGAGAGAAGGTGGGTATATGAAAGTTTGTTTGGGTTGATTATTGTAGTTTTAATTTATTTGCGTTTTTCTACTTTATTTTTATTTGGGTAGCACAAATTCCTAGATTATAGTGATAAGTCGAGATTAAACGTTTTTCTCAAGTCATCTAACATTGGATTTTTCTCAACTAGATATTTATATTTTTCGGTTGCCGTATATAACTTGTTTTCCAATTTTATTTCCTTTTTATTGGCGGTAATTTGAATATGAAAATTATTTAGTCTTTTTCTCAAGAAGTTTACTAACTCGACTTTTGATTGCTGTAATAATGACTCTTGTAATCCGTTTTCTAAGCTAATTTCTATAAGGTAGTTAGGTAATAGGGTGGGGAGATTGGAGTTAATTAATGTACTTAAATTTATTAAATCTTTCTTTAAGGATTCTTGGGCAAATTCAGACCAAACTTGTAATAGTACTTCTTGGCTAAAATTTGTAGCCTCATTACCCGTTACAAAATCTTCTCCTGTTTTATCTCCTATATTTTTGTCGTTGAGTGTGTCTAATTCATCGAGCTTAGGGATGCGTATTCCCTGTGCACCAAGAATATTTTGAGGAATAAATGCTGTCGGTTTATCGATATCGTTGTCAGAGTCCGCATTTTTAATATTTTCGGATGTTATTTTAATAGTCGAATCATTGGATATGGATGTATTGGTTTGAGCTTGTACGCTAGATGGGTTTTGTTTTGTCGTATTCTCAATATGCTGGTCTACGGGGTCATTTTTTTTTTTTTCTTCTGTTGAAGACGTTAATACGTGATTATTAGATAGGTTTAGAACTTGTTGGAGATGACCGATTTTTATCAAGGATAATTCAACTTGTAAACGTTGATTTTTACTGATTTTGTAATTTAAATCGCATTGATTGGCTATTGTAAGTGCAGATAGTAAAAAAGATAGAGGAGCATTTAGTGCTTGGGATATATATTTTTGTTGAATGCCCTCACTTACATCCATCAGATGGATGGTTTTAGCGTCTTTGCTAACTAAGAGATTTCTAAAATGTTCTGCTAATCCAACAATAAATTGATTGCCATCGAACCCTCGTGATAAAATGTTATCTAAAATAATGAACGAATCGGCTATGTTTTCGGATAATAAGGCATCGGTAATATTGAAATAGTAATCGTAATCTAAAATATTTAAATTTTCAATAACAGTGTTGTAATATACTTTTCCTCCTGAAAAACTAACGATTTGATCGAACATAGATAATGCATCACGAAGCCCTCCGTCGGCTTTTTGAGCGATGATGTGTAACCCATCGTTATCGTAGTTAACGTTTTCTTTTTCGGCAATATGTGCTAAATGTTGGGCCATATCTTCGATTTTTATTCTATTAAAATCGAAAATTTGACACCGCGATAAAATAGTTGGTAAAATTTTATGTTTTTCTGTGGTAGCCAAGATAAAGATGGCATAACTAGGAGGTTCTTCTAGTGTTTTCAAAAAAGCATTAAATGCACTTTGAGAAAGCATGTGCACCTCATCGATGATGTAAATTTTATACTTGCCAGTTTGAGGAGGTATACGTACTTGGTCTATTAAGGAGCGGATGTCGTCCACAGAATTGTTAGATGCTGCATCCAACTCATGTATACTGAATGACGAGCCTTTTTGGAACGATATACAAGAATCACAAATTCCACAAGCCTCATGTGCCGCGGTAGGAGATAGACAATTAATAGTTTTTGCCAAAATGCGAGCACAAGTGGTTTTTCCTACTCCTCTTGGACCACAAAATAAAAAAGCTTGTGCTAAATGGTTGTTTTTGATGGAGTTTTTTAACGTATTGGTAATATGTTGTTGACCAACTACCGTGTCAAAAGTTGCAGGTCTGTATTTACGTGCTGATACGATGAAATTTTCCATGCTTTGCTCTAACTAATAGATATTATCCTGTATTAAAAAAACAAATAATTCTTTGGGTCCATGAGCTCCTAATACTAATGTTTTTTCTATATCTGCGGTTCTACTTGGTCCTGTTATAGTTGAAATCATGCTTGGCATTGTATTTCCATATCGTTCTTTTATAAGAAGAAAAGCATCTTTTAAGTCTAATACCAATTGCGATGCAAAGGCTACTACAATATGGCAATGAGGATAAATACTTAGTCGTCTGCCCGATTCGTTCATGCTGGATAGCATTACCGAACCATTACGGGCAATTAATGCTTCACAAGTGGTGATGCCAACTTCTGCATTGTCGATAAAATTTTTATCATTTCCTATGTATGGAAAATGGCATTCATCGAATAGCTGTTGCAAAGAAGATTCCCAGCAGTATATGTTTGACCATTGTTTTTGCTCTGTAAGGTTAATGAGCGATTCCAAAAAGTCAACAACGTCGGTACAAAAAATGAATTCTCCGTTTACTTTTATTAATTCCTCGGCGAATAAGATATCTAAATAAGCTCCTGAAGGAGGGTATAGGGAAACATTATCGTTATTTGGATAAGGATTATCATGCTTTTCGAGTAAAGCAGAACGAATCTTCTTTAATATTTTTTCTTTCGCAGTGCTACTTCTCATTAGAGGCAAATCTAAGGAATTATAAATGTTGATAGGTTAGAAATGACTGTATTTTTAACTAGATTTTAGTAGTAAGAAAATGCAAGGAATTTTGTTGAAATCATATTCCTTCTTGCGCCATTCTGCAATAGTACAGGATATAATTTGTTCGTTTTCTCCAGTTACGTCTCGTGCAACACAAAGTTTAGTATATTGGTTGCAATTTAGTAGCAAATCACTCATTAATTGATGATTTCTAAAAGGTGTTTCTATGAAAATTTGTGTTTGATTATATCTTTCTGATAAATTTTCTAATTCTTTAACCTTTTTTTTGCGGTCATTTTTATCGATAGGTAAATAACCCCAAAAGGTGAAATTTTGCCCGTTAAAGCCCGATGCCATTAAGGCTAAAATGATAGACGACGGACCTACTAATGGCACTACTTTAATGCCCCTTCGGTGTGCTTCTGCCACGATTTCGCTACCTGGATCGGCAATAGCTGGACATCCTGCCTCACTCATTAAACCTACAGCTTTGCCTTGTTCTAGGCCCTTGAAAAATTTCCCCATATCTTCATTTCGTTCATGTTTCCCATAGCGTAGTAAAAGCAGTTCGTTTTGCACGATGCTTGGGTCTATACTTTTTATGAATTTTCGGGCACTTTTTTCTTCTTCAACGATGTATTCTTTAATCTGAATGAGTAGGTTTTTGATGTAGACGGTTGTAGACTGATTAGTTGAATCGTCTGATAGGGTGGTGGGAATAAGATAAAGAGTACCTTTTGGAGACATATTTTGACTGAAAAATTTAATCGCCAAGATAATGAGAATCAAGATTCTTTTTTACAAAAAACTTAATTTCAGTTAAAGAAAGCCATTAGTTGTACGTTTTTGCGTTTCGGGTAGTCATCTCCCTAATAATTTCCTTTAATGAGAGTAAGGGTTATTGATCATTTAATCCTTTTCCATCGAGAATTTGCGGTATACATTTTTGAACTCTTAACTCTCGGGTTTTAGATTGCTTGGGCGCGGAAAAATAAAGGGCGTAGGCTCTTTGCCGCCCAGGCGTCAATGCTTCAAACGCAGTTTTTAAAGCGGAAATTTCATCTAATTTATTTTGAAATTCTTCAGGGAATACGTATTCTGATGTGTTTTTAAAATTTATTTTTAACCCACTTTTTTCTATTTCAATAGCTTCGTACACATAGGCTTTCAAAATGAGTTCTGTATCAATTATTTCTTGAATATTGGTGAAACGAATTTGGCGCCCCGCCTGCACGTTAGTTGTTTGCTGTATTAAAATACTGTTGGCATCATTTAACAAGGCACCTTTGATAAACAGAATTGCACAGTATTCCTTAAATTCATGTATTAAGACGATGTTTTTTTTCTGAAACGTGTAACAAGGCACTCCCCACTTTAATTCTTCGGTTAGTTGGCAGTCAAGAATAATCATTCTTAATTTTTCAATTTCTTTTTGCCATTTTTTAGCTCTACTTAAATAGGCATCAACTTTAGGGTTCATTCTACGCTTTGTTGGGGCATTTTATTGAAAAACAATTTCTTGCTCTTTTTTACAAAATGGGTATGGCTAAATTAACTCTATGTGTATCATAAAATAAGCCTCAGAGTTTGTCTGTGGCTTATTTTTGATGTTTAGGGGGTAATTTTATTTGAAGGCGATTATTTAAAAAGGCAAATCGTCGTTGCCATTCTCATCGTTATTGAACGAATCGAAAGTAGGTTCTTTAGTAACAAATGGCGTAGCTTCTTGTGATTCAAAATCGCTTTTTCGTCCTAACATCGTAAAATTTTCTGCAACAATTTCGGTTACGTATCGCCGATTACCTTCTTTATCTTCATAGGAACGTGTTCGGAGTTTTCCTTCAACATATACTAACTTTCCCTTGTGTAAATATTTACCTGCCACTTCTGCTAAACTGCGCCAAAGGACAATATTATGCCACTCTGTTTGCTCTATTTTTTTGCCATCTTTTGTATAAGATTCAGAAGTAGCGAGGGGAAAACTTGCCACTGCTACTCCCCCGTCTAAATGTCGAACCTCTGGATCTTTGCCCAAATGTCCGACTAAGATTACCTTATTGATACCTGACATACTGCTAAAAAATTAAGTTTTAATTGATATAACTTATAGCAAGTTATGTATTACCCTTAAATATTCAAAAATTATTTTTGGTTTGGGTAATAGATTAAATTCTTCTTCGGTGCACCATTGCCATTGTTTAGCTAATGGTGAAAATTCGTTTGAGGGAGAATGAAAATGAATAAAGGAGATAAACAACGATTGGTGTGTCAGTTGATGGCGATAGACATTCGAATAGTGTGTTACTTCGATTGCTGGGTTGAATAAAGAATTAAAGGGATTATTGGTTAGTAATTCTTCGGGATTACAAGGTTGTTCGGTTTCTACGGAAGGAAAATCATACATGTTAGCCCAAATGTCTTTGTCGGTTCTTTGATTAATTAATAAACGATTGTTGTTAGTGACTACGAAGTAGTAGATATATCTTTTTTTTACGCTAATCTTTTTTGTTTTAACAGGAAGTTTTTTGACAAGTTCATTTTTTAATGCTACACATTGGGATGATAGAGGACATTGTTCGCAATTAGGATTTTGAGGCTTACATTCTAATGCACCGAATTCCATAATTGCTTGATTATGTAGTCCGGCATGCTCTTTATTTAACAAGGAGTATGCTGTGTCTGAGAATATTTTTTTCCCTGTTGAACTGTTGATAGGTATATCTATTCCAAAAAATCTCGATAAAACTCGAAAAACATTACCATCCAAAACCGCATGAGGTTCATCTACACAAAAAGAAGATATTGCTGCTGCGGTATAGCTTCCTATGCCTTTAAGTTGGAGCAATTGGTCATATTCTGTAGGAAAGATGCCTTGATGCTTCTCCATAATCATCTGCGCTGTTTTAAGCATGTTCCGAGCCCTTGAATAATAACCTAAGCCTTGCCATAATCTTAAAACGTCATTTTCTGGGGCATTTGCTAGTTCTCTGACAGAGGGATAAGTTTCTACAAAACGATAAAAATAGGGAAGTCCTTGGTTGACCCGCGTTTGTTGTAAAATGATTTCGGATAACCAAATGATGTACGGGTTTCGGCTATTACGCCACGGCAATTCTCGTTTATGATGATGATACCAATTAATAATTGTGTCAGAAAAATCCATTTCTTTTTTTTAAGAGAACGGCGAATTTACGCCTTAATCATTCATTGTACATTCTCATTCTTGTCAAAAAAATGTTTTACTTTGCTTGCATTACATTGATGATGAATAATAATTATGGAAACAAATTATCCTAAAATATTGGTTGTTGGAGGAGGTAGTTGGGCTACGGCATTGGTCAAAATGCTGTGTGATAATAAGAATAACAAAGAAGTGTATTGGTGGATACGGAATCAAGAAACTATAGAACATATTAAAAAACATAAACATAATCCACGTTATTTGAGTGCCGCAGGATTAAATATTAATCCCGACCATGTATCCAGTAATCTCATTGAATTGATTGAAAAAGTCGACTATGTGTTACTAAATGTACCTGCTGCATTTCTTAAGCAAGCACTCGAACCGCTTAAAAAGACGGATTTAAGAGGTAAAAAAATTATTTCGGCTATTAAAGGTATTGTTCCTGATGAAAATCAAATTATAGGCGAATTTATTCATGCTACGTATCATGTGCCATTTCAAGATATATTGGTAGTGAGCGGACCCTGTCATGCCGAAGAAGTTGCTCTCGAAAAATTATCTTATCTAACCATTGCCTGTCAAAATATTCACCTCGCGGGCGATTTTGCTCAACTTATTCAGACTCGATACATTAAAACAAATGTTTCAGATGATATTTACGGTACGGAATATTCAGCAGTATTGAAAAATATATACGCCATAGCCACTGGTATTTGTCATGGATTGGGTTATGGCGATAACTTTCAGGCTGTTTTGATTTCGAATGCAATTCGTGAAATCGAAAAATTCGTAAATACAGTTCATCCAATGGATAGAGATATTAAAGAATCGGCGTATTTAGGCGATTTGTTAGTTACCTGTTATTCTCAATTTAGTCGTAATCGCACTTTTGGCAACATGATAGGTAAGGGCTATACGGTACATTCCGCACAATTGGAGATGAACATGGTTGCAGAAGGTTATTACGCGGTAAATTGTTTGCACCAAATTAACAAACGCTACCAAGTAGACATGCCAATTTGTAGAGCCATATACGCCATTTTATATGAAAAAAACTCTCCTCAAATTGAAATGAGACTATTGGCAGAGCAATTAAATTAATGGTGGTTCATATCTCCCCTCGAGGAAATTATTTCTTTTTCAATCGTAGGTACAAGTTTTTTAAATCTTTTTTTATTTCTTGAACTATTTCTTTTGGAATAATATTGATACCGAATTGATAGTACATACCGTTGAAATCTTCACTGGCACCTACTTCTTTTAAAATATTTCTATATCCCAATAAGCCCGATAATTTAATATCTGAAGATAAATTTATATCTAGTGCCAATCCCATCGAAACGGGTAAAAACCATGTTGAATTATTTAAAATTTGATTTTTATTTCCCAGTATTGGAATAGTCGTTTCTGTAAAATAGTCCATTCTCGTTTTTGTTGAATAGCCTATTCCCAATTCTGTGACCGCCCCCATATCAATCCATTTCGATTTTAAAAAAGTATATTCAAAACTAGGAGCAGCGTAGTACATATTAATTTTATCGGAAACTAAATAAGTTCGTGTCCCATTTTTTTGCCCTATTACATAGGCATTGGGGGATTCTTTTTGAATAGAGGGGTCGAACGGAATAAAATGTGCTTTTGGGGAAACGGCATCTGCCCAATAGAAACCAAGTCCAAATCTGAGTCTAGATTTGATGAGACCTACATTAACTTGAGTTATTTCTATAGGAACTGTATTGGCTGATATGAATGATTTAATTTGTTGTAACTGTATGTCAAATTTTATACTTGATTTCTGAATGAAATTTTGATTTTTAATGGTAATACTATCTTTGGTACTTTGACCAAAGGTATTACCCAATATCACGACGCAGAGAATGGTTGTTGCCCAACCGTTTTTTTTACTAAATTCACGAAACATGCTACGCTAGTATGTGGTAAGGAAATATAAAATGAAGGTATATCGTATTTTTATTTCTAATACTACACGATTTTACCGAATTTGTCGTGCTCAGAGAGTTGGGACAACAAGGTATGCCATTCGTTTAATTTCGAAAAAATTATTTTGTTTAGTATATCCCGTTAAACAACCTAGCTTATTAAAGCTAGGTTTTCCGATTTTAGTTATTAACCTTAAAGTGTCGAGTTGTGCAAAGAATACAATCTAAAATTAAAACTGAAAGTGTCGAGTTTAAGAAGAATAAAGAGGCATACGAGCATTTATTGCAGGAATTTCGCGACCGAACGGAGCAATTTAAACAAGGTGGTCCTGAAAAAATGCGGAAATTGCATACAGATAGAGGTAAATTGTTGCCTAGAGCGCGTATTGAAGCGGTATTAGATAAGGATACCGAATTTCTAGAACTTTCTACACTAGCTGCTTATAACATACGTAACAATGAGTTCCCTGCCGCAGGGTTGATTACAGGTATAGGAACCGTACAGGGTAAAAAAGTTTTAATTATCGCTAATGATGCTACTGTAAAAGGGGGAACTTATACTTCTGAAGCCATTAAAAAACATCTTCGTGCACAGCAAATTGCCATGGAAAACCGACTACCTTGTATCTATTTGGTTGATTCTGGAGGAGTTTTTTTACCTGAACAAGCCGAATCTTTTCCTGATAGAAACCATTTTGGGCGTTTTTTTTACAATCAAGCGCGGATGTCTGCCGAGGGTATTCCTCAAATAGCGATTGTTATGGGAACTTCTACCGCTGGGGGAGCTTACGTGCCTGCAATGAGCGATGAAACTATCATCGTTAAAAAACAAGGTTCTATATTTTTAGGAGGACCTCCTTTGGTAAAAGCAGCTATCGGTCAAACAGTAACCATAGAGGAGTTGGGAGGA